>JAYPAW010000062.1:0-5404 GCA_038123915.1 Opitutales bacterium | reverse complement strand
GGTAATGAACAAGTGCGACTTTCACCGGAATTTGGTAAAGTTCAGGAGGAGGTGTTCCGGTTGCGGTATCCCTCGATATCCATCATCGGCGGCCGCTCTTCCTCCACCACTTCTTGGATAAGCTGTCGATAATTGCCATCCTCCACTTCAAATCTTCGGTAAAAAGTATCGAGGTCCGGCATGCGGTCGAGCTTTCCCTGGGCATGCAAGCGGTTAAAGAAAGTTTGCAGAATCCCAAAACTCATTTTGCCAAGGGCGTTGGTGGTCTGGTTACGGTGTACCCTGCGGTCGAGATCGGTCTGGGCGAAGGTCTCCAAGCCATATTTCTCGTAGAGATCCAAAAGGTGGGATGTCTCCACGCCATATCCAATGGGAAATGGAATTTGCTCGAGAACTTCGCGGCGTGCAGCGTACTCCCCGGATAACGGTTGGATGACATTTGAAAGCTCCGGATAAAAGAGGGAGAAGAGCGGGCGGATCAGGATCTCAGTCACCCGCCCGCCACCACTCGGACGCAACCCGGTGGAATAATTGAGAGGGCGGTCATAAAACGCTTTTACATAGGTGATCTCATCCCGGTGGATCAAGGGGGCCACCAAGCCATAGACAAAACGGGGGTGGATGTTGGAAATATCGGCATCCACATAGCAGATAATATCGCCTTTGAGTTGGTGGATGGCTTTCCAAAGATTCTCTCCTTTTCCCCTCTTATTTCCAACTTCCGGGAGAATGTCAGAGGCAAGATATACATCGGCACCATAGTTTTTTGCGACCTCAAGGGTTTTATCTTCGGAGCCTGAGTCAATAACCGCAAACTCATCTACCAATGGGTATCTTTCCATCAGTTCCGACCTGAGGATGAGCACTTCTTTTCCTATAGTCTTTTCTTCATTGAGTGTGGGAATACATAAAGAGATTTTCAGACCCTTTTTCTCTTTTTCCTCCACCAATTTGATCAGATCCCAAAATACACTGTGGTGAAAAGTGTTTCGTTCCAACCAGGTTTGCTCTTTGGTACTCATAATTCGCAAATTCCTTGATCGATTGCCTGGATCAGGGCGATGACTTGAGCCATCCCCCCATAAAGTGGGTCTAAATGCACAGTCTCGTTGATTTCACGAAGATTTTCCACGGTGGTTAATCCAAGGGTAACCGCAGGCAATCCTCCGAGGATCAGGGCATTGAGGTCCCCCGTACTTGGGTCGACTTGGGGAGTGATTCCAGCTTGCTGCATAATGGAGCGGGTGGTTTTGACCAATGGATGTGTGAAAGGGATTCCGCAATTCATTCGTTTAGCCACGACTTCCATCTGTACATGGGTACCGGTTTCGGCTGAAAACTGTTCGCAAATTTCATGGAGATTGTTTTCCATTTGCCCAATCAGTTCATCCCCCTCGCTGGTGATTTCAAAACGCAAACTGCCCTGACGTGGAGAGGTGTTGTAACTCGATCCGCATTTCAAACCCCCAAAGACCAGTTGAGTTTTAGGCTCTTTGGGGATGGGGATTTCCCGGATCTGGTTGATTAATCCAGTCAGATGGCTGATCGCACCTGCTGCTCCAAATCTTTTCCAATCGTAATCACTCGGTACCTGAAGAGTGATTTCTCCACGGAGGGTACCAAGGCCGGAATAGCTTAACCGTCCAAGGGTGGATCCTTCTATACAAATTCCTGCTTTGGCGGGTAGGCTCATAGTCTCAAGAAATCCATGTGCCCCCTCCAGGTTTGCTCTTCCCAAACTTTTCACATTGGCCACAAGGATGAGGTTGTCCCGGAGCGTAATATTTAACTCGGAAAGAATCCTTGGGAGAGAGATCATCGCGGCCAAGCCAAGGGCGTTATCCGCGATTCCGGGACCTGTCATCGAATCCGATCCGACCTGAATTTCGTGTCTTACTTCCGGGGAGAATACAGAGTCGGCATGAGCCATTACCACAATGGAGGACTGACCGTCTGTTCCAGAAAGCTGGGCGGATGCATTGCCAAACTCATCAACCGTTGGGTTATCTAATCCATTTTCCCGGAACCGGTCCATGACTGCACGAATGCGGTCTTCTTCCCCATAAGTAGGCGAAGGGATTTCTCCGAGAAGGACAGCGTCTGTGAGGAATGAATCGCGCTTCCCGCGGATTTTTTCAATGGTATTAGGCAAGCCTTGGAGGATTGCACTGAGCAAGGATTCAGTTTCTATTTGTTCAATTGGCATCTTTGTTTGGAATAAGCTTTGCAGGCGGATTTTGTAAAGACAAACCGACGAAATCGTTTTAGGGGTTGAAAAAAACTAGTGCATTCTTCATGACCCATAAAAGAGAGGCATCTTAGATGCTGATCTGAATTATTATGTCAAAAAATATCGGTTTTGTATCTACCCGCTTTGCCGGGCAGGATGGGGTTTCGCTCGAAAGTGCGAAATGGGCAGAGGTGCTATGGGAAGATAGGCATGTGAGCTTTTGGTACAGCGGGCAAAGCGACCGGAATCCAGACATCAGCCATGTGGTTCCGGAAGCCTTTTTTGGTTTTTCTGAAAACCAGTGGATCAATGAGCGTATTTGGAAAGGGGAAATGAGAGACCGCTTTGTAACCGAAAGAATCCGGGCACTTGCGGACTACATCAAAAGCACCCTCTACCGCTTCGTGGAGAAGTTTGATATAGATCTCCTTATCCCCCAAAATTGTCTGGCGATTCCCATGCATATCCCGCTGGGGATTGCCCTGACCGAATTTTTATCGGAGACCCGCATGCCTGCCATCGCTCATCATCATGACTTTTATTGGGAGAGAACCCGGTTCTCAGTAAATTGCATACCGGAGTACCTTGATATGAGCTTTCCTCCCAAACTTTCCAACATGAGGGATGTGGTGATCAATCAGGAAGCTCAGGAGCAATTGGCCCTGCGCAAGGGCAGTGCATCTTTGGTGATTCCCAATGTTTTTGATTTCGAGAACCCTCCTGAACAGGTTGATGAATATGCATCTGATGTGCGGAAAGAGCTCGGTTTAACCGAAGACGATTTTTTTATCCTTCAGCCCACCCGTGTGGTTCCACGCAAAGGGATCGAACAGGCAATTAAACTCGTTAGTTTGCTTAAGGACCCTCGATGCAAGCTGATAATTTCCCACGAAGCGGGAGATGAGGGGTATGAGTATCTTGGTATGCTTGAGCAGTTAGCGAAGGAAGAGGGTGTGGATATGCGAATTGTGGCAGACCGGGTAGGGGAAGTCCGGCAAAGGGATTCCGAAGGGCGCAAGGTATACACACTTTGGGATCTTTACCATCATGCAGATTTTGTCACCTACCCAAGCACCTATGAGGGCTTTGGAAATGCCCTGCTTGAAGCGATCTACTTTCGGAAACCAGTTTTGATCAACCGGTACTCTATTTTTGTCCGTGATATCGAACCGAAAGGGTTCCGCCTTCTAACCATGGATGGTTTTGTCACCCCAACCATCGCCCGCCAGGTCCGGCAAATCCTTACAGATCGGGATTTGTGCGAGGAAATTGTGAACCACAATTATGAAGTGGCCCGTCAATTTTATTCCTACTCCACGATACGCAGTAACTTGCGTGCCTTCATAGCCGACCTCACCGGTTACTAATTCATTGTTATGAGTTATTTTACCCAAAATGCAGTCAAACACATTTCCAGTACGCGGTTAAAGCTATTGCGCCGCCGTTTGGCCAAACTCTACGGGATGGAGCGTGCGGATCGCTTGCTCGATCGGATGTATCAAATGATTGGCAGGTATGGAGTTGGGGTCGGTCTGTCCTCTTCTTCTAATTTATCTGGTCTGAATCAGCAGGATGTTGTGCTGATCACTTATGCGGATATGGTGCAGTCCGAAGGGCGAGCACCCTTGGATGTTCTTCGCGAATTTTGCTCTCAGCGGTTAAAGGGCGCAGTTTCCACTGTCCACCTTCTTCCTTTTTATCCATGGACTTCTGATGATGGATTTTCTGTGGTGGATTACCGCCAGGTCCATGCCGACTATGGAAAATGGTCCGATGTGGAAAATTTTGCATCCGAATTTCAATTGATGTTTGATTTGGTTCTCAACCATTGCTCGTCCAAAAGTCCATGGTTTCGTGAATTTGTATCCGGGGTCGAACCGGGGATGAACTACATCATGGAGGGTGACCCCAAAGCGGATTTATCCTCTGTGGTCCGCCCACGATCTACCCCCTTGCTTACTCCTTACCAGACAAGGGGGGGAGAAAAAATGGTTTGGACAACCTTCAGTGCCGATCAAGTGGACTTGGATTGGACCTGCCCGGATTTACTTTTCGAGTTTCTTGATATTATTCTGTTTTACCTATCTATGGGATGTCGGATTCTTCGGCTCGATGCCGTTGCATTTCTTTGGAAAAAGATGGAAACTAATTGTCTTCACCTTCCGGAGACTCATGAGGTGATCAAACTCATCCGTAATTTCGTGGAGGTTGTGGCCCCTGAGGCTATTTTGCTCACCGAAACCAATGTTCCGCACGAGGAAAATGTTTCTTATTTTGGCAAAGGCGACGAAGCCCATGCGGTGTATCAGTTTTCCCTTCCACCATTGCTTCTTCATGGCTTACTGCGTGGAACCTCCAAGCACCTGAGGGAATGGGCCACCCAATTGGCGCCTCCACCCAAAGGTTGCCATTTTCTTAATTTTACTGCGAGTCATGATGGTGTGGGCGTGCGCCCATTGGAAGGAATTCTTCCCCAGCAGGAGGTACTTTCCCTGGCCCAAGAAATTGAGCAAAAAGGCGGAAAGGTATCGATGCGCAGTATGCCGGATGGTTCCCAATCGCCCTATGAATTAAATGTCACCTACTACTCGGCTCTATCCGATCCCGATCACCCCGAGTTGGGTGAAGCCCGCTTTATCTGCTCTCAGGCACTTGCCCTCTCCTTACAGGGTATCCCTGCGGTTTACTTTCACTCCCTATGTGCGACCCCAAATGATCAGGCTGGCTTTTCTGAGACTGGTCGGGCCCGCACTTTGAATCGTAAGAAGTGGCAACTCTCTGAATTGGATTCGGTGCTCAACAAAAAGAACACCACCAGTGCAAAGGTCTTTGACTGGTATGTGACCACCTTAAGAAAGCGTGCTTCTGCCCCCGCCTTTCACCCGGATGCATCTCAGGAAGTGCTCGATTTGGGGGACGAAATCTTTGGCTTGGTGCGTAGTTCCACCGATGGAAATCAGTCGATTGTTTGCCTATACAATTTTAGCACCCAACCGATATCACCCCAACCGATCGATCAAATCAAGCATTGGTTTCCTACAAACCGAGCCAAGGACCTGATCTCGGGAGGCGAGATTATTTGGAGTGATCAAGACTTGATTTTGCGCCCTTACCAGGCCCTTTGGTTGGTATCCCATTGAACCTATTCCTTCTTGAACAAGCAGCCGATCGAAT
>JAYPAW010000061.1:0-5527 GCA_038123915.1 Opitutales bacterium | reverse complement strand
TCATGGAACAAAACATTCAATTCCACGCAGGACAAAATCATTCTTTTCAAACTTATGCCGAGTTGGCCAAGGAGCTTAGGATTTCCGAAAGGTACCTGCACACATTAACGAAGAACCGGGTCATTCCGTGCTATCGCATTGGGCGTTCGGTTAGGTTTCGGTTGCCTGAAGTAGTCGATGCACTGGAGGCTTTTCGTGAGGAAAGCGTATGGAGGCCGATAAGTTGAACCTAATAAGGAGGGGACATTATATGAAGGGATATTTAGATCGGAATAGAAGTCGGTGGTATCGCAAAAAAATGCCAACAATTAATAAATTGGAGGACTTTCCAGAATTTGGAATCCATCGGCATATTCATCGACTAGCTGTTTTTTTAAAACATTGGAAGCAAGGTGCGGTGACCAAAGAGGTTGCGGTAGATTTGATTTATAAAAAGTCGCAACAGCAATTGTTAAGAAGACCAGTTCTAATAAAAGAAATTGAAGATTCAGTATACAAAGTGTTTGGAACAACGACCAGAGGTAAGGTCCAATCACGAAATCAATTTTCCTCAATTCGGAATCTAACTTCAAAAGGTAGTTTCTGGTCATGCGACTTACCTCGGCTTCGATCAGAGGTTCAGGATCAGGCAAAAATTAATCGGGTAGTGGAGGAATTTCCATACTCAGTGGCAGATCTATGGGAATGCTCTCCTCTAAGACCAGAAGGTATGAGCTGTGAGCATATCCTTTCGTGCCTGTTTGAACCTGATGAACTAATCGCTGCAGGTAATCTTGCGAAATCTGAAGTTATGTCGCTGAAGAAATGGATGCATGTTGGGTTTGATCATTGTGACTTATTTTGCCCCAACCCAATGCGGGGTTACTCTGGCATAAATTTTAATAAAAAACCCTCAGTTCGTTGCCGCGACAATACTGGCCGTAGAAAATATGTTGTCCTAGAAATCGACGGACTTCGATTAGATAACCAAGCATCTGTGATAGATTTTTTAACAAGAGTAGAAGGAACTACTCTAAGGATGGTTGTCTACAGTGGGCGGAAATCTCTGCATGCCACTTTTGATGCTTTTCCCAATGAAGAGGACAATTGGAGATTTATATCAAACTTAGTTACATACGGTGGGGATTCTAGGATGTATTTTCCTGAACAACAGAGCCGATTGCCAGCGGTTGCTCGCAGAAATATTAGAGGTCAGGTTGAACGGACCTCATCGGGCGATATTTGTCAGCGATGCATATTTTTAAACCCTAAATATTAATTTAGAAATGAGTGAAAATACGGAACGAAAAATACCTAAATTGTGGTACCAAGCACCCAATAATTTCTGGATGCCAGATAGTCGGGGGAAATATATTTGTTATTCTAAAAGCAATGTTGCAAAGAGGCTAAAACTTGAGCTTGGGCAGTCTAATGAAAAAATAGAAAAAACGATCGGGAAAGCATTACAAAAAAATGTAGTCGATGCAGTGTTTGCGATTGGTGGCATGAGAAAAGGGCTTCATCAGGATGGAAATAAGAATATTTTAGTCCCAACAGAGCAAAGAAGAATCGTACCTGTAGTGGGTGAATTTCCGACTATCCAAGAATACCTGACTGGTATGCTAGGGGAAGAACAACGGAAGTATTTTTTTGGTTGGCTAAAAGTATTCCTAGATGGCTTTTATGAGTATAAACAATGCCCCGGTCAGGTATTGGTAATGCTTGGAGAGACTAGTGCCGGGAAATCATTACTAAAGGATTTGCTGAGTGAAATTTTTGATGGGTGTGGCCAGCCCCATGAGCACCTAACAGGCGTTACAAGATTTAACGGGGAACTATGTGCAGCTTCTTTACTTGCTGTGGATGACAAACTCAATGACTTGGGTCTCCAAGGGATGGCTAGATTAAGAGCTACAGCCAAAGAGATTGCAGTTTCTGGACAGCTTAGGTTTGAGTTCAAAAATCAAACCGCGTTTGTGGCTAAGCCTCTCCAGCGATTATTAATCTGTGCAAATTACACAGAAGATTCAGTCTCTGTTGTGCCAGAACTGGATGAATCCATGAGAAACAAAGTTTCTATTCTTGATTGCGTGCGCAAAGAGATGCCCATGTCAACGAACACCCTTAGTGATCGGGCTAAGTTTTGGGAAAAATTGGTCGGAGAACTCCCACACTTTATTCATTTTCTACGGGAAACTTATGAGATACCTGCAGAATTTCTAGATCACGAGGAGAAGCGGATGGGTGTGCGTGCATATCATTCGCCCAAAGCGATTGATTTCATGAGCAATTCACAGCGGGATCCAGAAATGCGTGAAATTTTACAATTACTGAAATCTACACTTGGAGAATCAAATACCTGGATAGGCTCAGCAAGTGATCTAGCCAAAATTATATTACCTCCAAAAGAGCAAAACACTAGTGGGTTTACCAGAATAGGTGCATTTCTTAACAGACAGGCAGGCATATCATCATCTGTGGTTAAAAAGATTTCCAAGCGGACTTACGAAATTACTACTTAATTCCTCCATTCCGCTAACCTCTTGGACACCTTGGACACCTTTTTTTACATTTAGCATAGAAATTAATTTGAGAAGAAGTTGATTTAAGGTGTCCCAGGTGTCCATCGGTTGTTTCAGCGATCAGCTTTTTTTATTTCCGCTTCCTCTCTTGGGGCAAAGAATTGCCCCAGGAGAATACTCGGGCTTCGCAAGTGGACTTGGTGTGCGTTTTGAAAATACAGGCATTTTGGAACGATCAAACTACACAAAATCAATCAAGCGATTGATTTTTAAGTTCTTATGACATGAGTGGTAACACTACCCTCATAGTGTTACAGATTGTGGCTAATATGATCCGCGGGAGCAGAAATAGACAACGCGGCGGGTCCTTACAAGGATGCGAACCTTCTACTGGAGTTGCTTGGCGTGCAAGCCCTGTCGGTACTGAACAACCCGAAGTCTTCTTTCTGGCAGAACCTTGGTTTGTTTGAGTTCCCGATGGCATTTCGTGGGCTCAATAAGATGGCAGGGAAGGGTACGGCTGCGGCGCTTGGTAACTTTGTAAATCAGACCTTTGGTGGGATGGCTGAGGCAAAGGTTTGATTTAATCCTCCAAGAAGTATTCTCCAAGCTCTATTGATTCTTTGAATTGTAAATGTATAGGGAACGCAATTTCCACTGGATCATCATCGAATAATCGAAGGCCAAATTGATGCCCATGATAAGTCGGCATCCAAATCTCTTCTTCTGAATCTCGATCTTTAGATCGTTGAATTAAATCATTCTGGTCTAATTTAAGGAGAAGGTTATCGACACTGTAATTAATAGACTTCAAATCCCAGTATTCAACAAACTCCTCAATTTTAATATAATCACTATCTTCTCCATCAGCTACAAAGCATTCGTCAATGATTTGAGAAATGGTTTCACTTAGACTTTCTCTTCTTTGCTTAGTCCTAAAATTAATTTTCTGAACAATTTGTAATTCAGAATCTCCATTTAAATAAAACCTAATTACTTCTTCGTGAATGTTAGACATAAAATGTGTATACTGGACTTAGGGTATAAAATGGAATTTTTTTTCGATATCTAATTGACCGACTCTTCATGGAAATTGCCCTCCAAGAAATCTTCTTGAGCACCGGCTTTTTCACCAAGCATAGAGATCACGGATTTAACCTGTTCAATGGTTGAGAGATCGTCTGGTGATAATCGACCAATACTCTTCAATGGGTAAATAAGGAGATCCTCAATCAAATTGCATGATACATGAGCAATAGTTCTTGCATCGAGGTCGGGAACGGTGGTTTCAATGGATCTTTGTTTAGGGGGTAGGGTAGCTTTCATTGCCTCAAATTATAAATGTTGAAGCGGACATATGGTGTCCTATTTACTTGGAGCATGAATTTTGATGCAGAAGAAAATACCTACAAGGCATTGCACCGGATGCTCGGTATCCATGAGTATTTAAACAAGGATAGAGGGCCGACCCTGCTTTCTCTTTCCGAAAAATACGGAGTTTCCACCAAGACGATCCAACGGGACATTGCCTTTATGAAGAAGGGGATGAATTTACCGATCGAATATTCCCGTGAACTCAAAGGGTACCGCTACACCGAGGAGGTAATTGATATGCCGGCGATGAAACTGAGCAGGCAGGAGGTGTTTGCTTTATTGGTCGCCCGCTCCTCCATCGAACAATACCAGGGAAGTGCCTTTGAAGATCCATTAAAAAGTTTTTTCACCAAGTTGCTCGCCCATCTCGCCCCGCTCGACTTGAGCAATATGGAAAACATCCACCGCTATGTCTCCTACCTTCCGAATGGGGTGAGCACCGCCCGTTACGAAGATCTCGAAATCCTGGGCAAGGCCTGCCGGGACTCCCGGGAGGTGGAGATTGATTACCGGGCGGCGAGTTCGGGAAAAAAAGGAAAACGTACCCTCCGCCCCCGCCATCTCTTCAACCACGGCGGGAACTGGTACCTGCTGGCATCCTCCCCAAAATCAGATACCGTTGCTTGCTACCACCTCGCCCGCATGGGAAAGAAAATCAAGCTGGGCCAATCGTTCCCTCCTTACGAACCCTTCGACTTAACCGCCGCCCGTGAACATGCCTTCGGTGCATTTTTTGGCTCAGGGAAGCACCGGGTCAAAGTTATATTTGACCAGGTAGCCGCCCCTTTCGTACGGGAAAAGCGATGGAACAATACTCAGGAAGTAACGGAAAGAGAGGATGGCGGAGTGGATTTTGAGATCACGGTCTGCGACCTGGTGGAGATCAAGGCATGGGTACTTTCCTGGGGAATGCATGCCCGGGCGACCGGTCCCAAAAGATTGCTCGATGAGATCAAAGCGGAACTCAAGGAAATGAAGAAGCAATACGCTTAATTTCGAATAAATTCCTAACGATCGAAATTAAACAGCCTTAAAGATTCTCACCTAAGGGTTACGGGCATGCGGTGCATCAGGAACATAGGTCTTTAATTGCAAGGAGAGGGAGGCGATGAGCTCAGTGTACTTGGGATCGTCAGCAAGATTCGTTATTTCCTCAGGATCTTCGGCATGGTCGTACAGTTCCCGACCCGCCCTGCCCTCCATCCACTCGATGTAGCGGTAACGCTCGTTACGAAGGGTGTATCCCCATGCACTTTCACCATACCAAACCAAGGTAACGGCCGGCTTTTTCCATTTGTTCTTCTGTGGACTTTCAAGAATCGGGCGTAGAGATTTGCCAGACAATGTAGAGGGGGTGGAAATCCCGCAAAGATCCATCAGTGTGGGATAAAGATCAAGTAGCTCAACTGGTTTGGAAAATCTTTCACCCTTGGACATTCCCGGAACTGAAATAATGAGTGGCACGCGGACAGAACGTTCGAATGCTTTGCGCTTGTACCACAATCCCTTCTCCCCAAGAAAGTAACCATGATCAGACCAAAAGACGATAATGGTACTGTCTAAAAGGTCGTTTTCTTCGAGGGCATCCAGTAAACGACCAACCTGAGCATCCACGAAGGACTGGGTAGCAAAGTAGGCCTGCTTGCACTTGC
>JAYPAW010000060.1:0-5710 GCA_038123915.1 Opitutales bacterium | reverse complement strand
TGTCTGCGGAACATGGGTATGGAGTAGAGAAATTAACCACTCTGTTTCAAGAGCTTTTACCTTCTCCTGTTCTTCCTTCTGGTGCACCCGATACTTTGCGTACCAGGATTGCCTTCATAGGCCGTCCCAATGTGGGTAAATCTTCCCTCTGCAATCGATTGCTCGATATGAAACGATTGATTGTCAGTGATGTTCCGGGTACTACCCGTGAAACTGTCGAGCTCGACTTGGATTATCAGGCGGAAGGATCGCAGGAGCCGTGGAAATTTCGCTTATTTGATACCGCAGGTTTGAAGCGCCGAAAGCGGGTCGATACTTCTCTCGATTATTTTTCCGCAGTTCGTACCAAGCATGCAATCGAAGAAGTTGATGTGGTATTTTTGGTTCTCGATGCCAGGGAGGGTGTAACCAAGCAGGACAAGTTACTTGCTGGGCATGTTCTGGACGAGGGAAAGGCACTTGCCATTTTGGTAAATAAGTGGGATCTCGCACTCGATGGATTCAGGAAAGATCCGCTTCCTGGGTATGAAGATGAAAATGCCTTTCGTAAGGCCTATCTTCAATCTGTTCGCAAAGAATTTGTTTTTCTTCCTGATTCACCTGTTTCCTTTGTGTCTGCTCAGTCTGGATATGCGATGCAGGATTTTCTTCAGGTGGCGAAGGATCTCGACGCTCGGATGGAGAAAAACATTTCCACATCTGCCCTGAATAAATTGTTTGGTGACATGTTTGAGCACCGTCCGCCAGCAAAGGTGAAGGGCAAACGGTTTAAGATTTTTTATGCCGTGCAGGTGGAGAAGCGTCCTTTCAGGATAAAATTATTTTGTAACCGGGAGCACAAGCTGGACGAGCCTTACCGTCGCTATCTCGAAAAGGGGATCCAAAAAAAGTTTGGCTTGGCGGGCTGTCCTTTGAAATTTTCTCTCGCTGGAAAAGAGGCACGATACAAAGAAGAAAAGAAAGCTTCCTAATCCTCCTTATTTAGACTCTCCCATAAAGTCGCTTTGCCATAAGCGGCTTTTTTTGTGTGTGAACGAATTTTGACGAATTCACATTTGCCTGATAAAACAAACTTTTTTTCGTGAACAAACCCAAAAGAATTGCCTTCTTCGGATCGGATCAAATCGCAATACCGGTTCTTAACTCGCTTGTAAGTCAGCCACAAAGCTTGGAAATTTGCGGTATTCTTACTCAACCAGACCGAAGGTCAGGACGAGGAAACAAGTTCCAGTCTAACGCTATCAAGCAGTGGGCCCTCCAATCCGATATACCCGTGCATGATCCCAAAAAACCTGGCATGGAGGAAGTTTGTTGGCTCAAAGAGCTGGGGGTAGACATGGTTTTGATTATGGCATACGGACATATTTTGAGGGAAGAACTTTTGAAAGTGCCCAGCTATGGATGCTATAATCTGCATGCATCTCTTCTGCCTATGTACCGGGGTGCGTCTCCTATAGAAACTGCTCTTGCTATGGGGGAACAAAAAACTGGTGTCACTCTGATGCAGGTGGTTCCTCGAATGGATGCGGGCCCCGTGGTTGATGCGGAGATTGTACCTGTTGAAGAGTCCGATCTAGGGGCTACCTTGCGTAATAAAATCGCAGATGCATGTGTTCCCTTGATGGCGAGAAATTTATCTTCGATCTTGGATGGTTCGGTCCGGGTGCAAGCTCAGTCAGAATCAGAAGCCACATATTGCAGGAAGCTCGCAAAGTCGGATGGTCGGTTAGATTTTAATCTTACAGCCCGCGAACTTGTGCTAAGGAATCGAGCTTTTGCAGGTTGGCCGGGTTCCTATTTCGAGTACGAAAATACCATTCTTCGAGTTGGGCGAATGGTCGAAATTCAATCTGATACTTTGCTTTGCGGGCAAAGGAACGATTCGATGGAAC
This sequence comes from Opitutales bacterium, assembly GCA_038123915.1. Taxonomy (GTDB): domain Bacteria; phylum Verrucomicrobiota; class Verrucomicrobiia; order Opitutales; family Seribacteraceae; genus Chordibacter. The sequence goes on along the minus strand of JAYPAW010000060.1, from coordinate 3,818 downwards.
ATGCTTTAGTGATTGGAACCAAAGAGGGGGCAATCGAAATTATGGAATTACAAAAGCCTGGCGGGAAGATGCTTCCTACATCAGATTTTTTGCGAGGTTTTGCAATACCGCAAAAGGTAAACTTTTCTTCACCAAATGATTCGCCTGCTCTGATTCGTTAGGAAATAGAACTTCTAATAAAAGATTTCTTGATCCAAAAGTTAGCCTGAGTTACTTTTAAATCAGGTGGTGATGATGGATAAAAATTTAGCGTTCTACGGCGTGCTATTTTTATTTCTTTCGGTTATTGGCTTCGGTCAAAATGAAAGAATAATGATGGCCAATTTAAAACAAGACCTCGAATTAATAAACCGAGAAGTAACGGGCTTACGGAGTGAAGTGGAATTACTAAGACGGGAGAATGCCCAGTTACGGGTTGCTCTCGAGCAGGTCTCCCGAACTCCGCAATCAAATCAGGAAACTGGACTTGTTCTGGAGTTACAAAATCGGATGCAGGTACTGGAGTTGGCTCTCAAACAAAGTGAGCGTGCCCGTGAGAGCATGCAAGACGGGGTCAACCAAAAGTTTAAGCAAATGATTGAGCAAATGAATCTCGGTTTTGAGCAAGTCACCAGTCAAAATAAGCAAAAAAGTGTACCTCAAACCCCGTCCTTTTCCACCGACTATCCCAAGAATGGATTCGTTCACAAAGTTGAAAAGGGAGAGACTGTTAGCAGTATTGCACAAAAGTACCAATCTAAAGTCTCCTGGATTATTGATGCGAACCAAATTGCGGATCCAACAAAGGTATTCGTCGGTCGGGAACTATTTGTACCTCAAAAGTGAAGATAGTTTTATGAATGCACCAGTACGTAGATTGGGTCGTGGATTAGAGAGTTTAATCGCTGGAGGAGGGCAGGGGGTTGGTTCTGGGGTGGAAATACCAACTACCAATCCAACCGAGCCCCCGCCTGTGGTTTCTGATCAAGTTTTAGAAAACCCTCAAAAAGAAAATTCACATATAGATTTTACAGACAATGTTCTTCAGGAACTTCCGATCGATCAAGTCGTTCCCAATCCACATCAACCCCGTAAGGTGATTGATCCTGCTGCCATACAAGAGCTGGCGGCGAGCATAGAATCTGAGGGATTACTGCAACCGATTGTGGTTAGACCAACAGATCATGGGTTTGAATTAATCGCGGGTGAAAGGCGTTGGCGGGCTCATCAGCACCTAAGGCGTGCTAGTATCTTGGCAAGGATTCTTCCAAGCAACGATTTATCCTCTGCGAGCTTATCCTTGATTGAGAATTTACAAAGAGAAGAACTGAATCCAATTGAGGAGGCGATGGGGTATCAGTCCTTGATTGCAGATTTTCAGCTTAGTCAGCAGGAGGTTTCCCAAAGAATGGGCAAAAGCCGGTCGCACATTGCGAACCTTTTACGACTTCTTCAGTTGGATGGTGAGTTGAGAAGATTGCTTTCGGATGGGGAGCTATCAGTCGGACATGCAAAAGCCCTGCTTGGGATTGACGATCCGGCAACACGCCTGTCTGTTGGCAGAAAGGCAGTTTTGGAAGGATGGACAGTCAGGCAAATTGAGGAAGCTTGCAAATACGGACAAGCACCACAGGGGAATCTTATTCCCAAGGGTAAAGAATCTAACATCTTTGATGATCTTGCTCAGTCTACTGCGAGTGCGACGGGGAGAAAGGTTAAGATCAAAACATCAAGGACCGGCAAAGGTACTGTTTCTTTTTCATTCAAGGACGAAAAAGACTTAAGGTTTTTCCTCGAAAAAATTAATAACGGTTAGGCTTCATTCTCCCCTGAATAGAGGGGAACAAGGTTGCTTTTTATCGTCCTTTCTTCATTTTAGAAAACTTACTCTAATTTATCATGATTGTATTTCTTACCACTTTGTTGATTTTACTCTGCCTTGCGGTCGTTCTTTTAATCCTGATCCAGCGGACCTCTGGGGGTATGGGTTCTGCTCTTGGCGGGGGTGCTGCCGATCAGTATCTTGGGGCTGGCTCAGCGGCTCAACTCTCAAAGCTTACTGTCTGGGGAATTCTTTTCTTTTTTGTGCTCTCTTTCGGTCTCTATGCTTTGTATCAAAGTGACGCTGGTTCCAGCGAAGAACTTTTACGATCCGGAAATGTATTGCCTAGTGTGCTCCCAGCTGATGTAGCTCTCCCAGAAACTGCTACCACCGAGCTTCCTAATGAGGTAAATCCTGAAGCTGCTGCTGCAGATTCAGGGAACTCCAGTAACTAATCTAATACTGATTCTCTTAAGTCTCCCATAGAAATGAAGCTTTCTGCATGGCTTCTTTTCTTTTCTCTGAGCTTTTACATTACCCAAGCTGGGTTCTCGCAATCTGCTTTTCCAGCCCGAGGGTTTTCCTCCATTTTAGATGTTTCCGAGGCCGAGGAGAAATTAAATATATTTCGGGATTTTTTCTTTCATAACCAAAAAAATCCAGTCTTTCATCAGGGCTATCTTTACCAGTTCGAGTTTACTCATTATCCCCAAACAGGCGAACCGGTTACTCATTTTGGTTTACTCTCTGGACCATCACCCGAATCAACAACCATTCGAATAGATTTAACTTCAGGAAAAAAGGATTCCTTTCCCCATACTTCTTTTTTGTTAAAGAGAGATTCGATAAACTCCACTCTCTGGAAGTGGAACAAGGAAAAGGAATTATTGAGTGATGTTTCCGCTGTGGATTGGATGTTACCCTGGGTGGAAGGAATTAACCATTCCCCTTTTGATTTACTGATGCCTTTTTTGAATTGGCCTTATCAATATGAAAAGTCCGGACGTGTATGCGGCCGTCCGGCCCATTTATATATTTTTACACCGCTCCCCAACAGTCCTTTTTCTCAGTCTTCATTTAGCTCGGTACGCTTGGCCATAGATGATGCATATCATGCCCCTTTGAGAATTGAGCATATGGATGGGGGAATTCTGCCTTCACGCATATTTTCTCTTCAAAGCTTCAAGAAAGTGGAAGATCGATGGGTCGTGAAAACAATCGATGTTAAAGAGCGAGATTCAAAATCAAAAACCCGTTTTGAATTGATATCCGCTGCTCATGGATTGGACCTTCATGAAATTACTTTTGAGAAAAGCGGGTTGAAGAATCCGATTAATCAATCTTCCATTGATTTTCAGAATCTGTAATCTAAACACATAAAACAAATTCTACAGACTCGACTCTAAGCTTCTTTTTTTAATAACCAATCAAGTATGAGCATGGATTATTTATCCCCCTGGGCGAAAAATATCGCCCCTTCTCCCACGCTGGCCGTCGATGCCAAAGCCAAAGCATTGAAAGCTGCTGGTGAAGATGTTTGTGGATTTGGTGCTGGTGAACCTGACTTTGATACGCCACAGTTTATTAAGGATGCCTGTGCCTCTGCTTTGGCGGATGGTAAAACGAAATACGCACCTGCACCCGGCTTACCCGAATTGAGGCAGGCTTTGGCGGATCAATATCATAAAAATGGTGTGCTCGCTGAACCCAATGCTTCTCAGGTTGTGGTCAGTCCCGGAGGTAAATATTCCTGCTACCTTGCCATTCTTGCTACCTGTGGTCCTGGAGATGAGGTACTTATTCCTGCACCTTACTGGGTTAGTTATCCAGAGATGGTAAAACTTGCGGGTGCCACTCCCAAAATTGTACTGGCTGGAGATGATCAGGGCTTCAAGGTTTCTCCGCAACAAATTGAGGATGCTCTGACCCCTGCCACTAAACTGCTTATTCTGAACAGCCCATCCAATCCTACAGGCTGTCTCTATGATCGTGCAGAAATGGAAGCGATCATGGACCT
>JAYPAW010000059.1:0-5761 GCA_038123915.1 Opitutales bacterium | reverse complement strand
AAGCCAAAGAACACCTTGCCGATTCTCGATGTGATGGTGGCTCCGGCGCACATGGGGCAAGGTTCTTTGGTTACATATAATTGACATTCATTCAGCCTCCAATCTCCGATTTTTCGGGCCGCCATAGTGATTGCTATCATTTCAGCATGGGCGGTTGGGTCGGTTTGGCTCCTCGTTTGATTGTGGGCGGTGGAGATGATTTCATTCTGATGCACCATCACTGCACCGATCGGAACTTCGTCCGCATTCCAGGCATCAATCGCCAGATTGTAGGCGTGAGCCATAAAAAAGTCGGGGTCCTTTTCGAGTGCGGAAGGATAGAGTTTTGGGAAAGGGCAGGTACTCATGAAAAAATCAAGCTGGAGCTTTTGAACGCTCTGTTGGCAAAGGTTTGTTCTTGGCTTGTGTGATGAGAGTCATCCTGTTTATATAACTCCTTCATGCCTAATCAAGATGTAGTAGAAGTCGAAGGGAAAATCACAGCGGTTCTTCCCAGCACAATGTTTCGCGCAGAGCTCAAAAATGGACATAAAGTTCTGGCTCATATATCTGGAAAGCTTCGTAAACATTTCATCAAAATAACTGTGGGTGACATCGTTAAGATGGAAATGAGCCCAAATGATCTTGAAAAGGCACGAATTGTTTACCGGCTCAAAAATGCCGAAGTAAACCGAAACGCACCCATCCGAAGTTTTGGTCCCAAAAATAAGGGCAAAAAGTAAAACACCTTTGTACATGCCATGAATATCATTGAATCCATTGGAAAAACCCCACTTGTAGAGCTTGTAAAACTGAGCAAAGACTTACCGGCTAATATTTATTTGAAGGCCGAGTTTTTTAATCCATTAGCAAGCGTGAAAGATAGAATTGGAGCGGCCATGATCGAAGCCGCTGAATTGGATGGATCCCTCAAACCTGACAGTGTGGTGATCGAGCCTACCTCTGGGAATACTGGGATTGCTCTTGCCTTCGTTTGTGCAGCCAAAGGATACAAATGCATCCTGACCATGCCGGAGACGATGTCTAAAGAAAGGCGCATCCTGCTACGCTTACTTGGGGCTGAAATCGTGCTCACTCCTGGTCCCAAGGGTATGGGCGGGGCAATTGCCAAGGCAAACCAGTTACTCGAGCAGCACGGAGACCGTGGGTTTATGCCTCAACAATTCAACAATCCTGCGAATCCAGCAATTCACCGAAAGACAACCGCCGAGGAAATATGGTCAGGTTTAGAAGGTAAAGTGGATTGCCTAGTCGCCGGTGTGGGAACAGGTGGAACCATTACCGGAGTTTCTGAAGTGATCAAGCAACGAAACCCAGATATGCTTAGCGTAGCGGTTGAACCAGCTGAGAGCCCCGTGATCACTCAAACAAGAAATGGTGAGGAAATAAAACCTGGCCCTCACAAAATTCAAGGGATTGGAGCGGGTTTTGTTCCCAAAAACCTCAACCTGGATATCGTCGATGAAGTCGAGTTGGTTTCCAGTGAAGAAGCTTTTGATATGGCTCGCAAGGTAAGTCTTGAGGAGGGAGTTCTTGCCGGGATTTCCACCGGTGCCACGATTACTGCCGCATTGAGAATTGCCAGTCGTCCGGAAATGGCGGGGAAAAACATTGTTGCGATCGGTGCGAGCTGTGGGGAAAGATATTTGTCCACACCCCTTGCTGCAAAGGCAGTCGAGGAAGTTATGGATGCGGTCGCAGAAGATCTTTAATTTTCTCAGTTCTTTTTTCAGGTTCAATTCCTCCACGAACTGATAATACCTAAAAGTGAGAGCCCTAGTTCGGAGGGTTAGTCGAGCCAGTGTAAAGGTAGAAGAACAGGTAGTTGGGCAGATTGATCAGGGGTTGTTAATCTATCTTGGTATTCATCAGGACGATGAGCTGACTGATTTGGATTGGTTGATCCAAAAGATTCTTGGGCTCAGAATTTTTGAGGACGAGGATGGCAAAATGAACCTGAGTATTCTGCCTGAGCAGGGTATCTTGTTAATCAGCCAGTTTACTCTCTTTGGGAACCTTAAAAAAGGATATCGTCCGTCTTTTAATCGAGCAGCAAATCCGAAAAAAGGGGAAGAGTTCTTCGATCTATTTCATTCGAAATTAGGAGGTCTTTTTAAAGGGAATCTTGCCTCAGGAGTTTTTGGAGCTGATATGAAAATTGAAGCAATCGATGAGGGGCCCGTTACCATATGGATTGATTCCCAAGAGCGAAATTATTGAGATGGTAAAAACTAAGGTTCTGGCGAAAGAGTTTTTCTTTGGAGATGTAAAGAAGATTGCACCAGCGTTGTTGGGCAAAAAATTGTGTATTCGAGATCATCAAGGCAGCGTTCTAAAAGCTGTAATTACAGAAACGGAGGCGTATGATGGAGAAGATGATTTGGCCTGTCATGCGAGCAAGGGCAGGACTCCTCGAACTTCAGTTATGTATGAAGGTGGTGGGATTTGTTATGTTTATCTTTGTTACGGGATTCACTGGATGTTCAACCTCGTAACCGGGCCTATCGGCTACCCATCTGCGGTTTTAATTCGTGGTTGTGAGTGCGTTTCCGGACCTGGGCGAGTAACCAAGAAATTCGGAATAACGGGTCAGATGAATGGGTTGAGCTTAGGCATGGATTCAGGAGTTTGGTTTGAAGATGCAGGCATGAATCCAGTTGAGATTTTTACAGGCCCTAGGATTGGGGTCGATTATGCCGGTCCTGTTTGGGCTAATAAGCCGTATCGTTTTTGGTTTTCAAATTCCTGATGGAATGTCTAAATTTAAACTTATGAAAGTAAAAGTTCTACTCATTGCCCTCGGAGTTTCTTTGAGTATGAACGGTTGCAGTAAGCGTTCCGACAAGGTGGTGCAAAGTGGACGACCATCCATTTATGATGCCTGGGATGCCCGATACTCCTACAACATAGAAAAGAGACAAATGATCCCGTTCCATGAGGGAGTCCCATCTGGCAGAATGTGGGGGCGGGATCCTTCGGGCAAAATAGACCAAGCCTCATATTTCTCAAAGAATAAGCAAAGCCAGGAGGATCTGTTTGCTCTTCACTCCAAGAAATTGGACCGTGAAAGAGAAAAGAAGTGGGAGCAATCGAAGGAAAAACGCATCAATTTTATTCAGGAGCAGATAGACATTTTAAAATCGGAAGAAGATGCACCATTTATAGAAGTGGAGATTGAAGAAGAGGAAGATGACTTCGTGCCACCAGCCTTTATCCCGCAGGGAATTGATCTTAATAATAATGATGCACCGATGGAGGATGCACCTGTTGGAGATGAGCCCCCCGCCTTCCCATTTGCTCCTCTCCCTTGATCTTCACCCATGAGTAAACTTTCCATAGTACTAAACTCACTTGCTGTTGGAGTTAGTATATTGGCTATTGTTTTGGTTCAAATGAATGTGAGCGAGCATGAAAGTACAGCTCTTGAAATTAATCATGTCCAAAAAAGCATTGTGGAAACGGGGGATCAAATCAAAGAGCAAGCTCTGGAAATTTCCTCTAAGCTCATGCGCCAAAAAAGTAAGAATGAAGATTTGAGTGAACAGATATCTGAATTCCGTCAAAGTGCCCAGCTTACGATTTCAAAACTAGAAGAAACCAAGGCTGAAATCAAAAAGTTGGAGGATTCAATTGCCAGTATGGAAGAAGAGATTGCTTCCTCTGGGGAGAGGGAAAAAGAAGCTGGTAAAAAGTTAGAGGAAAAACTTCAGGCTATTCAAACCTTGAGAACTGAAATTCCTCAAATTACGCAACAGGTGGAAAATAAAAAATTTGAAATTCGAGATTTTGAGAGCCGTTCAATGGAACTAACCGAACGGTTGAGTGAGTATTCGGAGATTACCAAGATTTTACGCCAGCATTATCTGGATACAGTTAGCGATATGCGTACTTATGCCCGGGAGAGACCATGGATCGAGAAGGGCGAGAGCTTTACTATCCGTTTGGGTAAGGTTGATCTTGCTTCTGGATACATCGCTCTTCCTCAGGGAGGTGCTGTGGGTTTGCGTGAGGACATGTATTTCTCGATTTTTCATCATCAGGAAGAAATTTCGAAAGTTAGAATAAAAAAAGTTTTTCGTACCCATGCCCTTGCGGAAGTGATCCCTTTGGTTGGGAATCCGTCCAAACTTTTAGAAATCAAAGAAGTTGATCTGGTGGCTCTTTAGAATTTCCTCTTTGTTGTTGCTTGGAGGTGCGGTCACTTTGTTTGTGATTAATCTTGATTCTTTTGAGAACCTGGGACCGCAACTCCTTACGAAGAAGCAACAGCTTGAAGGTTTACAGCAAAAGCTCGGGTCTGAGGCTAATGCCAGCGAGGCAAACATGACCACTTTACTTAAAGTGAATCGGGATCTCCGAAAGGAATTAGAAAGTCTTGAGGAAGGGAGTCAGGGAGCAGAAGATGAACTTGGTTTTCTTCTGCCCAAGATTAAGAGCCTTCAAGATCAAACATCCAAGATTGAAGAGGAGCTCAAAGAAGCGAACGCCAAAGTGGAATCGATTGAGGCGAAAATGGAACCAGAAGACCAGAGGATCGATACCCTTACCCAACAAAAAGAAGAAGTACTGGTCCAGTTGGAGGAAGTTTCTCTTGAATATACAAAAGCTGAGAATGACTGGCGGATACTTGATCAAAATCTCTCCTCTCTAAGCCGAGTTCGGGAAGCGGCTTTAGAAACCTATCAAAATGCAAGAAAATCCTTGCTTGAAGAAATTGTTTTACCCTTTGAAGTATTTTTCGGGGATAGCGTTGAAGCAGAAGTGGAGAGCATATCCAGCAAAGAAAATGGATTTTTTGTCAAAAAAGGTCTCGAGCATGGCTTCAGAACCGGCTTTGTATTTATTCTTCAGCAAAGTGATTCCTGGGAAGAAATACCTCTTTTTGTGCAGTGTACTTTAGCGGAGAAGAACTATTCATTTTTTAAGATTATTTCCCTTTCCGATGTGAAGGTAAGTGCAATTATGGACATCGGGGAAAAACTTTCCTTGATCCGTACGGCAGATTTAATTAATTCTAACCATTCTCCTCTTTCCAGCAGCGAGAAGATTTTATCCCAAAACGATCTTTAATTATCCCTCCCTATGAGTTCCACTGATTCTGATCAGATTACTGATGAAGCCCTTGCTTCTAGTATTTCTGACGATGGCCGGCTTTCCTCGGAGGCTTTTGATGCCGATGAAGAAGGTATTGTAGAAGCAGGTATTCCTCCACAGGCTCCGGATTCTTTGGAAGGGGATCAGCTCAGCGAAGAAGCTTTTTCTGTGGATGATTTTGATGCGGATTTAAGCATTGATGATTCGGTTGAGTCCACTGCACCTAATGACTCAAATGTGGTAGCCGATTCGTCGTCCGAAAAAAATAATCGCATGGCGAACACTGAAGGGGACGCGGTCGAATCTGCTGAGAAGAAAAACGACCCATCCTCGAATGGTCAAGTGGCCGAGTTTCGTAAAACCCTGTCTGCTTTATCACGGCAACTCGAAGTCGATCGACTCACTTTTTTATACCAGCAACTTCAGGCAGATGGCAATGAGTTGCCAAGCTTGGAACGGATTGCTTCCGATATCAAAGGCGAAGCTACATTGCATGCCCTAGGAGACCATGACTTGTACTCCAAAAGGCCTCTGGCCAGATTGCAGGGTTGGATTTCCGGCCTTTCATTTGGTCTGGGCAGGCGGGCAAAGAAATTTTCCCGTTGATTCTCCCTTCGGAAGGGATGCAGGGGGCAACTTGCGATTACTCTGTTATCATTCCGGCCTA
>JAYPAW010000058.1:0-5771 GCA_038123915.1 Opitutales bacterium | reverse complement strand
GTCGGTCTAGTTAATAAATTCTAAGGTAGGAGGCTTGGTTCTTTGCTGTCGGATAGATCGGAGTTCCTGACTTAATTTTTTGAGTTTATCGCTGTCACTATTGGCACCGTTTAGTTGCGAGAATACAAAATCTTCCCTTTGTTTGAGCGATCGAAGAAATAAAACATGCAGGCATTGACGGGCCAGGCGTAGAGATAACCCAGGCTCGTTAGAATCCATTTCCTGGATCGCGAGACGGTGGTAAGTCCGACGCTCGTCGTCGTCTTCGAGCAGATCTTCGATTTGAGCACGAGTGAGGTGGGTGCCTTCCGCATGGGTTTCAGAAAGGATTTTAGCAAGGATACGCCCGGAAACTGGACGCGTGTCAACCCACGACATGTCAAGCGTGTTGGCAAGAGGACTAGCGAGGCGGTCGTCATGCAAAAGGAGAAACAATAGATCTTCTTCAACAATTGTCAAACGATCAGACTCATCGGACTGGTTTTCTTTTTCAGGAGCTACCTTGCGGTAAGCTGGAGTACGGTTTTTTCGGAATTTTTGAAAGTCACTCTTCAATGCATCTATGGGCACACCTAATAAGCGAGCCAATTGCTGAAGATAACCTTCCAAGGCAATACGGGAATCGATTTCGGCAAGAGAAGAGAAGAACCACTGGCAGGTTGATTCTTTTTGTTTGGGAGTGGCGGATGAAAGGTCTGGAAGTTTTTGGCGAATCACATATTCGATCATCGGTCTGGCTTGATCGATGATCCTTTGCATCGCACTTGTTCCACCCTCAATCAAGATTTGATCCGGATCCGACCCTTCTGGGAGTTCTGCAAACCTGGCATCCAATCCGGACTTAAGAAAGATGGAGACATAGGAAAGGGCTGCTTTCTGCCCAGCACTGTCCCCGTCCAATAAACAAACGACTCCTTTGGGTTTGGATCGATAGAGTAGCATAGCTTGGCTATCCTTGAATGCAGTGCCTTGAGGGGCGACCACGGTGCGAAAACCCATATCCCAGCAACGAATCGCATCCAACTGGCCTTCAACCAGTAAAAATTCAGAATCCTCCGAAATTTCCTTGTTGGCTAGGTGTAGGTTGAAGAGGAGGTTTCCTTTTTCGAAAATCGGAGTTTCCGGCGAATTTACATACTTGGGTGATTTTCGGTCTCCCCACTCCGGGGTCTGTTCGAGTTTGCGGGCCGTGAAGGCACAAATACGGCCAATTTTATCGCAAATGGGAATCATAAGCCTTCCGGTGAACACAGCAGGTCCAAGCTCTTTTCCTTTCCCCTCCCGAAAAAGGCCTGATTTTTTAAGGACAGGAAGAGAAAAGTTTCGAGTCTTTAAGTATTTACCTAAGGCAAAGCGGTCTACGGGGGCGTATCCGATCAAAAACTCTTGGGCGGTTTCCAAACTAAACCCACGATCTTCCAACCAATACTTTTTGGTACTTTGGGAATCCTGATCTTCATCGAATAATCGCTGATGAAACCATTCGGCTACGAGTTTATGCAGTTCATAAAGATCTGATTTTAGCGAGCGGGAAACAGCAGGCTTTGAAGAAGAGCCATTTTCTTCAGCATACTGTAGCGGAATACTGAATCGCTGAGCAAGAAATTCAATCGCTTCAGTGAACTCCAGGTTTTCGATTTTTTGGATAAACGAGATCGCATCACCACCCTCACCAGAACTGAAGCATTTGAAAAAACCTTTGTCTGGGTGGACATAAAAAGAGGGCGATTTTTCCTGGCTAAACGGGCTAAGCCCAACCCAGCTTGATCCACTTTTTTTTAGTTGAACATAGGGGCTGACGACATCGTATAAATCAATCCGGCCCTTCAGTTCGTTTACAAATCCATCCGCCAGCCTGGGCATTCAAAATATGGGTTGGTACCAAGATCCATCCTGGGGAATTACTTTTTAAGTTTAATCAGCTCCATTTGGGCTTGCTCAGCAATCGCACTGTTTGCAGGGGAAATTTGTACAATTTTACGATAAAGCACGGCAGCTGTTACAGGCATGTTTTCCACGATATGGTATCGCCGGGCAAGTTCCCAAAGAATCTCAGTGGAATCGGGAAAAATATCCCGAACCTTTTCCAGCTCTTGCAGATATCGTTTGCTAGGCAATGTTTCACGGGCAATTCGAAGATAATCCATCCGCATATCCAGCTCGAAAGGACGGTGACGGATTGCTTCCAAAATTGTCATTTCCGCCTGATCTGTCTCTCCTAGTTGGAAGTGTGCTTGGGAGCAAAGCCTCCAGGCAAAAGCATCCTGTGGGTCTTCTTTGAGTGCGTCACGGGCATGAAGTAATGCGGATGTGTAACTTCCATCTAGGTATGCCTGCTGTCCAAGATCAAGCGGAGAGTCCGATGCACCCGATGCATTTTCGATTTCTCCAATCGGAGCTGAAAATGCATCCGCCAGGCTCATCCTTTTGGGAGGAGCACTTTCTTGTATTTCTTCTGAAACTTTCTCTGGCACGGACAATTCTTTCTTATCTGCCACCGCATTGTTTGGGAAAAGGCTGGATTCCCGAGAGGGTGGAAGTTTGGAAGCCCCCAGCACAGAGTTATTTCGAGAGAAATCAGCTTTTCTTTCAAGCAGCAATGCAGAAGCGAGTTGGGTAATAGTTTTCTCACGAACATCCATTCCTCCGGCAATGAAATCTGCCAGTCTTCTGCGTTTTAAGAGGTCAGCGGAGTAATCGGCCAAATCCGTTGATTCCAAAATACCTGGCTTTATTTTCTCTAGTGCGAGAATGGTGGTTTCTGCTTCTCTCTCGTTTTTCTGCTGTTTAGCTACCCTTAGTAACCCAAGAAGAGGTTGAACAGGGGGGGCATCAGTTCTACTGGACGATTCGGTATACCAATGCTTTGCCTGGGGAAGTAAGTTTTTTCGTAAAAATAAGTTACCCATAATCAGGCAGTCATCCGAGGTTGCATTTTGGCTTTCTTTTGAAAATGCATTGATTGCTTCCGTATCTTTCCCTTTATCAGCTAATAATCGGGCAAAACGCAGTTGAGAGCTCGGATCTTCAGGAGAAGTGGCGAGATACTGTCGGTATCGCTCAATGGCGGAGTCAAAATCCTGGGATAAGTAGTGTGCTTCGGCAGCTTCCTTTGAAAGTTGAGCATCCGATTTAAGGGAAAGAGCCTGCTCAAAACGAAAGGCGGCCAACGAAAATTGCTTTGCATCAAGTAGGGATCGGGCAAGCTGGATCATGACTTCCACCGAAGTGGGGTGTTGTTCATTCAATGTTCTTAAGAGATCAATGGCTTCGTCAGTTTTCCCTTCAATCCTCAATTCAAACACTTTACTTAGGTCAATTACTGGCTCAACTGGGGATACTCTTTCCAGGTTCTCATTTGTGGCAGGGGTAGGGGGTTCTTCGTCGGAGCACCCCAAAACGCCGAGGGAGATTGACCCTGCCAACAGCATTGATAACCATATTTGGTAATTAGACATGTTTTGTTTTTTTCATAGGAGTTGGAAACGTCAAGCCATGGTCTGCATTATCTTGCATTCTATGTTGGTTACGCTTTGCAAAGGGGAGCGGGTTGGCTCTGTTGATTCTCCACATTTACCCATCGAAGTTAAGAGCAAAGTATTTCAGGCGAAGCTCAGTAATTTAGCAACAGAGGATTACCATTTTGCAGTTCTCCGACTCATTGCCCAATTGGAATATGAGCAGAATTTCAAAATCAAGCCTTCGGTTTTTCCTCAAATAGCGGTTAAGTTTGATGTGCAAAGAGCACCAGGGTTATCCACCAACCTAAACCTGCTCCTTTCCATCGTTCAATTTTTAGAAAGAAGGGGGTATACTCGGGAAAACATCTTTCTGGTAGCCTTAAAAATAGACCGCGAAACAAGGCGTGCATTAGAAAAGCAATTTTTGGCCAGCCAAATCATTACCGGTGAGGATGAGGGTTATTTTCATCCTGATTGGTTCCATGATAGTCCGATGCCCCCTGCGATGGGAGACCGTGCAAAGCTATTGATCGATCATCCCAAAAATCATGAAATAAGAACAATTGAGGAAAGAAAGAGTTACCTGCCTGCCTTTCTTTTTTTATCGAAAATGTACTGGATTAATCTATCCACAGCCAAGGACGATCATGTTTTGGGCATCGATGGGGCGATCACCAATGCTACGCTGAATAGTTCAAGTAATGCTCAACGCTTTCGGGAAGATGTAACTATGGGTCCAGCGGCTGCCACGGAAATTCTTGCGATTCCCGAATTCTCAGAAAAACATCTTTTTTCGGTGGTGGATCTCTCTGAAATGCAAATTGCAGGTGGGCCAGAATTTAACGCTGAGTTTATACGCCAGAAACCTTCCTTGTTACTAAGTAAAAATCCGGTTTTTATCGATTACTATGCGATGCAATCTATTCAAAAAGAGAGAGCAAAACTTGGTCTAAAGGATCGGGCCCCTCAGGACTGTAAACTTTTCATCTATGCCAGAGAACTAAGCTTGGGGGATATCGACGCAACCGAGTTGGTGAAGTTGCCTGATTAAAGGCAGGATAGAAACTGTTGGCGAAAGAGCTAGCGACGACAGTCGCTCATCACCCGCAGGCAAATTTCTCTTAGGTCATGCATGCGGAGGTCTGATTCTTCCAAGTATTCGCTAAATATTTTTTTACTATGGTGGGAAAAAAGTCGGTTCAGGCGCATGGATTCATTAAGGGCGGCATGAGCCCGTTTTAAATGGCACAAGCCTAGAAGGTAGTCTCCCAGATCAAGGCAGGTCGCAGCCATCATACAATTACGCTCCGAATCGGCCAGGCTCGCACAATAACTCCAGGAAAGGTTGGGTGCTGGTTGCTCCTTGTTATGCATCATCATGTGTTCCCATGAAGAGCGAAGAAAAGAAAAGAGTGCGGAAGTGGAAATGTAGACTGGATGCTTATGGACGGTGTAAGGCTCCATTTTGTGAAGTTCATCCAAGGGAACCGGACGAATTTCCTTTATTTGTTCCTCATCCAGTTCCAGTTCATCCATGCAGGACCAATCTTCTTTGGCCCAGCCCATTATCTTGGATGTAGCTTCCAAGCGGTCTGGTTCATGCCTGCATTTATTGTAAGCAGTGATGAATTTGGAGATTTCTCGATCAGACTTACGGACATAGGTTTGCCAGTCTGCTTCATTCCAAGCAGTGCTTTCAGGTTCTTCCCATTCACCTTCTTGGTTACTGTCGAAGTCGTATTGGCTCATAGGTTTGGTTTGAGGGCGTCCAAGATTTGCTTAATCTCATGCGTAATGGTCATGTGGTCAAATGGATTTTTTGGTATTTTATAAACAGGGTAGATAAAATGGTAAGAATTGAGGTGAATTATAAGGGTCGGGTTCAGGGCGTGGGGTTTCGTTGGCAGGTTTGTAATATCTCTAAAAACTTTAACTGCACTGGTTATGTTAAAAACTTACTGGATGGTTCGGTTGAGTTTTTGGCAGAAGGGGAACTCAAGGAAGTTGAATTATTTATCGAAACCGTTGATTCCAAATTGAAAGGTTACTGGAACCATAAATCAGCGGACAAGAGGGTAGGGCTTCCTCAGTTCCAAGACTTTTCAATTCGTTATTAAACAAAAAAGCCCTGCGATTGCAGGGCTTGAAAATTGTAGCTAAAAAGCAGCTTAACCGATTTGATCGACTTCGAGAGGGAAACTGAGTTTTCCTCCATTTCTGGCAATCATTCGAAGAATTGCGTTGATTCCCTTTTCGGCAAGGAAATCAGGTTCGATTCCAAGTTGTAGAGCAGTTTCCTCCAATGAAAGT
>JAYPAW010000057.1:0-5775 GCA_038123915.1 Opitutales bacterium | reverse complement strand
CCTTGCATAAAAGGAATGGGCATAGTTACTAATTTCCTCCCCGGAATAATACTTAAAGATTCTCCACCTGCCGGTGGGTTCCTTGACCCACAAAGGACGCTGTCCGGGAAGGAGATAGATTTCATCTTTTAACCCGTCTTCCCTGGTCACCTCATAAGTCTCGCCGGAAAAGGATGCCACCTGCAGGGTTTCATCAAAATCCTCTGCAGATTCACGAATGCGAAAGGAAATGGGTGGAATCCATGCCCCAAACTCATCCCTTCCCCAACCCATCGCACAAATGGGTGAGGCCACACAGGCGAGACGGTCCTTGATTTTGATCCCCACCAAAGAATAAGTACCCTGGGGCCATTTTTCCTGCTCCACAAATTCAAGCACAGTATCGGGCAGGCGCTTTTGATCCTCTTCCAGGCGGAGGTATTCATTATCCGGAAGCCCCTTGTAGAAAGTGCGGAAAATTTCGTGATTTCTGGGTAAAGGGACAAAGGTTTGATCGTCCATAAATTGAGCGAACCAGGAACGGACTTCATCGCGCTCTTCCCAGGCTGCGTAGCTATGGCCGAGGTCGGTCCCCAGAAAAGAGGCCTTTATCCCCGCATCCAAGTAAACAAATCCACCGAGTTCCATGTATCTACGAAGGGCTTCATTTTCCTCGGAAGAAAACTCAAAGTTTGGGAGCTCATCACAATTAATATAAAGAATGGGGTTCTCAAAAAGACGCTCATCGATGAGGGACTCGATAAAGAGGGGATCCGGATCAAATTGGGCATGAGATCGTTCATTCATTAATTCAAGCAAACTGGGCAAAGCGTCGGGATAACGAATACGGGAGAACCCATCCCTCCTGAGCTGCATGATTCGAACGGCCCCACCATCCACCTCAACCTGGGCCTGGAGGGGTTCCACAAAAAGGACCAAAACGAGAAGAATAAGGAAGTTCACTTTCATGGCTGAATCCCCATTTGTTGGAGTTCCCTGCGAATCAGGGAACTTATTTTTTCAGAGGGATACTTTCGGGCAAACTCAAGCAGGATAGGTACACCCTCTTTACGATCTCCGAGCAAACCATCCATCGCTGCCCGCTGAATCGCATAATCGCTATCCAGTAATGATTTTTTATGAAGATGAATCCATCCATCCAATCGAATATTGGCAAGGGCTCGCAAGGTGGTGGCACGAACCAGGGAGTCCTCATCGATTAAGAGGTCAAAAAAATTGGACTGCACCACCTCCTCCTCGGCGATCAATAAAAGCTCCGCCGACAATACCCTCACCTCTGGGTACTTATTCTGGATGAGGGCGAGTAATTCTTCCCCGGAAATGGCTTCCACCCGCCCCCGCACGAGGGGAAGCACCGCATCACGCACCTGAGAATCCCGGTCGCTTAAAGCTGGAATCCAAATAGCTGGAGTACCCCACCCTTCGCTCACTGCAAGATAACGCTCCCACGCTTTCGAACGCATGCTCGGACTTGGATGTTCCAGGAGGGATTCGTAAATGGGACCCGCTTTCGAACCCAACGCAGACAGGGAATAAAAAAGTGTTTCTGTTTTTCCGTGCAGCCCACGCGAGGCAAATAAAAAAGAGCTGATCCGTTGGAGCATCTTTTCAGAAACAGGCTCGCCCAAACGGGCCAGATCCACCGCAGCCAAAGTGGCAATCTCATCCACTGAATCATCAGTCAACTTCCGCAGAATGTTTCGATAATTTGGGAAAGACCGTCCCAAGGACTGCACTGTCTTGGCAAGCTTGGCCCGCACCCCCGTATCTTTACTGGACACGAGATTCTCCAGGGCAGAATAAACACCGGGTTGTGAAGCATACATTCTCACCTGATCAAGAGCGACCAACTGCACGGAGCTATCTGGATCATTCAATAATTTGGCAAAGGTTTCTGGTTTCATTTGAAAGCGCAGGGAGAAATGATGCTTCAGTAAATTTTGACGGACAATGGAATCTGCATCCAGCAACCGAGCCTCAACCTGAGAGAGAAGGTCCTCTCTTAATCTGCCTGGAACCGATCGAAAAACGGTGCGTCCATTGAGCTGCACTCTCTCCATCCCCGAGCGCATAAGCCCGGGAACCAGGCGGGGGATCAAGGCGGTTACTTCTCGCCGGACCTCTACATCCGAGTCTCCGATCATCGAAAATATTTTCTCGGCAAGTGGTTGTTCATAGATGGGTGCCCCATTATTAAAATGCTCCACCAGGGAAACCATCGCAGCCCGGCGAACAAGCTCACTTGAATCATCCAGGGAACCGATCAATAAGAGGGCCGAATCTCCTCCTGGATATTTCCCCAAAAGCTTGGCCGCACCCACCCGGTCCTGAACCTGGGAAGACCTGAGCTTGCGGGAAGCATCCTCGAGCGTACGGTTCATACTTGTACGTTCAGGAGGATTGGGAAGAGAAATGTTGGGACTGCTCTTCGATCGGTTATTGTCCGTTGCTGCAGACTGATTTCCCTCGTTCCCATGGAGCGAAACAGACAGCAAGCAGCAACCCGCAAAAAAGGGAAAAAGTAAAACCTTCACTTAAGCCCCTCCTTCCTGCGAATCATCCATTCCAATCCTACCACTAAAAAGAGTCCGACAAATAAAAGCCAATATTCATTGAGTTTTTTTGTGGTGCGAATGGTTGGAAGATTATCGGATAAAGATGGTTGCCAGTCCGAAGAAAGCGTACTGATTGGTAAAAACTCCCCGCCAGTCAGACTGGCCAGCATCCGCAAATCTCTCTCTGCATACCGGGTATCCTTTGCTTCGTCCCCCGACTGTTTTACCTGGATGTAGGACCAATGCTCCAGTTTCTCTCCATCCGGGAAACTAAGTTTGTAATGTGCCCGGTACGCCCCCGGCAGCAAAGGGGTAAATTCTCCCACATACCTGCCCAACTCTCCACCCTGTGGATAGAGCTGTAAAGTTTTGGCAAAGTCTTCCGGCCCGGTGATATTGGCTTCAATCACCGCATCGAGGGATGGTTGGAAACCGGCCCCCAGGGCATCAATCGCCAGAGGGTACGGATCCCCTGCTTTTGATTCATCCTCTGGTTGTACCGCTTTAATTCTTTCCACTTTACCTGACCCCAACCATTGGACAACTCCTGTCCAAAAAATCGAAAACTCCTTGGCCTGTTGCTCATCCACCAAGGAACGCCTCCAATCGTGAGGGGAACCCCAGTAAGCAGACTTCCCGGCCCCATATGCCTGAATCCCAAGGACTGAATCAGATGCATTTCCTCTCAACTGGACAACTCCCCGGGCCGCAGGATTTAATCTGGTAATCAGTTCCACAGGCATTCCTGCGGGTAGAAAAGGTTTCCAATCATCCACTCTTTTACGCTCGGTAAAGAGCGGATCACTTAAAATAATCAGGGATCGATTATCTTTGGCACGGGATGCTTCTGTCTCCAACCCAGGCATTAATCCGCCGAGGAGAGATTTCGCGGTCTGGGGATTCCCGAACATAAGCAAACCACCCCCCCGCTTTTGCACAAAATTCTTTAAAGAGGAAACCAAAGTGGCATTGAGTTCGGTCAGGCAATCCGCATCAAGTAAAACCACATCATAATCCATCCAGAAATCTTCCTCGGTTGGGTACCCCTCAGGAGAGACAAGTTCCCCCCGGGCATGAAAGGTCTGCTCTCCCAGACGAATCAAAGAACTCAATTGAAATTGTTCACCTGAAAGAGTGCGCTTAAGGAATGGATAAAGCGGACGGACCTGATTGGATAAATAGAGAACTGAAAAATAAGCAGGTGGTTTCACTTTGATTAACTGGGTGTCCTGATCATCCGAGCGATCCGAGTCTCCATCCACAGAATCAATCACCACCCGGTAAGTAAACAGACCGGAAACTTCGGGAGTGAATGAGGAAAACCTCACGGTTCTTAATTCCCCAGGTTGCAATTGAACCGATAACTTCTCCAACTCGTGTTCATCCGCAAACAAAGAAACAGAGGTGATCTTCTCCTGATCAAATCCATTTTTAACCCCGGCAGACAAAGTCAATTCCTCCTTCGCCATGACTTCCCTGGGTGCCTCCACAAACTCGACCGAAAGATTCCCACTCTCCTTAAACTTACCAACCCCAACCACATTTACTGGAATCCCTACTTCCCGAAAATCTTTGGCGACTTCCAGGGCGGACAAACCGGTATTGCTTCGCCCATCCGAGAATAAAACAAGGGCCGCAGGTTTTTCCTGTTCGGAAGAACGAAGCACATTCGCCAGGGCATTTCCGATCGAGGTATTTTCTCCCTTCTCAGGAATCTCCCAACTTGACGACCGGACTGCGAATAATTCCCCGTCGGTAAAACCCAACCGTTCGACGGCTCCATAACGGGATCTTGCCTGGTTGATCCAGGAGGTAGCTGAATTTACATCCATGTGAGCACGCACCTGCTCGATACGTCGCCCGCTACCATCCTCATCCTTTTGATGCATGCTTCCAGACAGATCAACCAGGGAAAGGATACGGACAGATTTTGGGTCCTGTTCAAAGCGATCAATAAAGGGACGGGAGATCAGCAAAAAGAAGAAGATTCCACCCAATGCACGAAGAACGAATAACCTGATTGCTGAATGAAAAGGCAGAGACAGAAATAACCTCCTTGCATGAAGGGCAAAGAGGACCACCAGGACCGCACTACCCAGCCAGAGCCAATCCATTGGGTATGGCCAGTCAAAGCCGATCGAATCCATCCTCATTTCCCCTCTGCAATTCGGCGAAAATACTCCTGCACCTGTTTGCGGTAACGGGCAGGTGCCTGAGTGCTTTGATGATTACGAAGTAGGCTCTGCTCGGCAGCTTTCTCCCAAAAGAACTGCTCAATCAAACGGGATGCTTCTTCCACCGCACCCGCAGACATGGATCGGCCATTCCTGATATCCTCGGCAATCGCGGACTCCTCAAACATTCGGGTCAGGTTGAGAAGGCGCTCATCCGAATCAGCATCAGGCAAACTGCCCACCGCATCAGCAGCCTCCTCGTTGGCCTGCCTAAATTGTTCATCCCCCATACCCTGTCCTTCCTGAGACATCCTTTGCAGTTGTTCGGCCAATTCACCCAGGGCAGAGCTTTCTCCATAACGCAATTTATCCTCCAGTTTTTGAAGACCACTCTGCAAACTGTTTAATTCCTCCTCTACCTTGCCTTGTTCTTTTTGGGCCTGGGGGAAGGCATCATAAAGTAAGGAATTGGAAGCTCGCTTGCCGGATTTCTCTATCTCCCCAGCCCGTGCATTCCGCGATAAATTAAGTAGATCATCCATCGCTCGCTCTTCAAATTTGCCAAGCGAACGACCGGTACGATCAATTTTTTCGAGCAAATCCTCGATGCCCTCATTTAAACTTTCCTGCTCTTCCCGAAGCTTCTCCCCCTGGCCTCCTTTGGCATTCTCAGTCTTTCCACTCAATTGGCCCTGCCCCTCCCCAAGTTGCTCAGCCCGACTGGTTAGCTGGTCAATCATATCTGCAGCCAGTTGGGACATTTCCCGTTCAACCTGAGAGATCGCCTTACCCAGAGCTTCGGCAGCCAAGTCCCCATGGGGCTGAGCCTGCCGCGGTTGATCCCTTCTTAAATCCCCTGCCCCTTCTTTCATTTCACTGCCTGCCTGATCCAGATTCGCCACATCTCCGAGTTTCCCCGTGCGATCATAGCGTTGCTGACGAAGGGCATCCAGATCCCGCCGAACTCCCTCCTGCTCACTGGCAAGATCCTGATTGGCCTGACCGGACTGGCCCCGACCAGCCGCTTTCCCGATTTGTTCGTTCAA
>JAYPAW010000056.1:0-5872 GCA_038123915.1 Opitutales bacterium | reverse complement strand
CTTACCATGAGCCTGCAGGATGGTGGCCATCTCACTCATGGACACCCCAAAAATTGTAGCGGCATGCTCTACGAAGTGATCAATTATGGTGTCGATACTCAGACTGGCTTGATCGACTACGATTTAATTGAATCTCTGGCCGAAAAAGAAAAACCCAAACTTATCACAGTAGGAGCCTCTGCATATTCCCGCACGATCGATTTTGAAAGAATGGGTAAAATTGCGAGGGCAAATGGCTCCCTTCTGCTGGCAGACATTGCCCACATTGCTGGTTTGGTAGCGGCAGGTTTGCACCCCTCCCCCGTACCCCATGCTGATTTTGTCACCACCACCACCCACAAAACATTACGCGGTCCCAGAGGGGGCTTAATTCTTTGCAAAGAAGAATACGCCAAGGCTATCGACTCCGCGGTATTCCCCGGTAATCAGGGTGGTCCTTTGATGCATGTGATTGCCGCCAAAGCAACCTGTTTTCAGGAAGCAGGCAAGCCTACTTTCATTGACTATCAAAAGCAGGTAAAAGCCAATGCTTGTGCCCTCGCGGAAGCTTTATCCTCTCGAGGATTTCATGTAGTCAGCGGAGGAACTGATAACCATTTATTGCTTCTGGACCTTCGGCCCTCTCACCCGGACATGACCGGCAAGGAAGCACAATTGGCTTTGGAAGGTGCCAACCTGACCTTGAATCGTAACACCGTACCAGGTGAGACCCGGAGTCCTTTTCAGACAAGTGGCTTAAGAATTGGTTCCCCTGCAGTGACCTCCCGCGGTATGCAAGAACCGGAAATGTTGGTCATTGCCGAAATTATTGATGATATTTTGAAAGCTCCCAACGACTCAGAAAACCTGGCAAAACAAAAGCAAAAGTCGCTTGATCTTTGCTCAAGATTCCCGTTACCTTACTAATTATTGTCCTGTAACTTATCCTTGTACTTAAAATGAAAAACCAAAAGCCACGCCGTAAAGGTTTCACCCTCATTGAACTTCTTGTTGTCATCACGATCATTGGTATCCTTGCTGGGATCGCTATTGGTGCCTTCGGAGGAATTTTTGGGCAGGCTGGTCAACTTGCTGCCAAGGACAAGTTGATGGACATCCATAAAGCCATTGTTCAGGCTTACAAAGGGCAGGCCAAGTTTCCAACCAACTTAGATGACCAGTCCCCTGCAGGATTTGCAGAATGGTTTGCCAAGAAGACACGAAACCCTGAGGTGTCTTATTGGTATATTGACGAAGACGATAAAGTACTCTCACTGGAAGAAGATGGTGGGGCCGGCAAACCCACATCCATGACCGGAAATTTAGACCAAGATCAAAAAGACGCTATCGCTTGGGTCATTGCCTTGCCTACAGCAGATGACGCCAGTCCCAAACTTGACCAAAACCTGAGAAGTGGACCCTTCCCTATCATGTGGACTCGTGGACTCAGCGGAACTGAGTGGGATGCCGACTCACCTTGGAGTGGAGATGGTGGCCATGTATTGTTCTCCAACGGAAAAGTTGAATGGTATGAATCAACTGACAACGATGGTGTTGGTGTTTTCCTTAAACCTCCTGCTGAAGACGCAGATGAGGATACCGAACTCGAACAGGTTTCAGATCCTGAGGACGCATTGCCTGATGGTTGGGAAACCATTGGCGGAGGCAATTAATCGATATTCCCTCTGCATTCCAGCAGTAAAGTCAAAGGAACGATCTACTTTTCCAAAACCGGTAGAGCCAAAGTTGTTCTGTCGGATAAAGATGAGACTATTTCCCTTGCCCGTGGACTATCTTCCACGGCTCTCCATGGAGATGTAGTGGAGCTTTTTCGGTTACCCCCAAAAAAGAAATTTAGAAAACCGAAGAAAAAGGCCGAAAAACCTGGTCCTCCAAGGTATGAGGTCAGGAAGATTGTAAAAAGGGGAACCGATGAATTCCTAGGCTTTTTCTCGATGGATCAAAACCGGCCTTTTATCCAGTCTGAAAATTCCAGGATTCCTATGCCTTTCAAAGTCATGGGAGATACGAAAAATGCCCAGGAACAAGAAAAGGTATTAGTTAAATTTGTCCGTTGGGATCCACCTGCCCGCATTCCAACATGCAAAATACTCAAAGTACTTGGTCCGGGAGATGATGCCCGAACGGATCATAAAGGAATCCTCGCCAAATATGGTCTGTCACAAACTTTTCCACAAAAGGTGGAAAACGAAGCTAAAGCCTATGGGGATCATGTATCCCAAAAGGACTATAAAAATCGAAAAGATTTTCGTGATACTTTTACTCTGACGATCGATCCATTGGATGCCCGCGATTTTGATGACGCGATTTCTCTCAAAAATTTAGATAATGGTGAATTGGAAATCGGAGTACATATCGCCGATGTTTCTCACTATGTCAGGCAAGGTTCTGCCTTGGATGCAGAGGCTAAGAAAAGAGGGAATTCGACCTACCTTGTGGGCGAAGTGGTTCCGATGCTTCCCCATTCCCTTTCAAGCGGAATATGCAGCCTAGTGGAAGGGGAAGACCGCTTGGTTAAATCCGTCGTATTTCGTTTTTCCTCAGATTTCCAACTCCTTGGTTTTCATCTTCATGAAGCGGTCATTCGAAGTGATAAAAGGCTCACTTACGAGCAGGCTCTTCTTTTTCTGCAGAAAGATAACTTGGATGAGATTCTCCAAGCCAATCCTGCCCCAAGTCGATATTCCGGAAACCCCGGACTTCCGCTCACTAAAATCAGTCGATCCACTTTGGAAAAGATCCAGAAAAGTGTGCTCACTTTGGGTAAAGTGGCTCGTTCACTGCGTAAAGACAGAGTGTTAAAAGGTTCTCTGGAACTATCATCCAGTGAGGTGAAAATCTTGGTGGATGAACGCGGACAACCTGAAAAGATTTACCAAAACAAAGATGATGAAAGTCATCAACTCATCGAAGAGTTTATGCTCTTGGCCAATCGGACCATTGCGAAACAGGCAAAAAAGAAAAGATTACCAGTCGTTTACCGGACGCACCCAGACCCCGACCCAGAGAGCCTGGATGAACTCAGGCATTTCCTCTCTCTTTTCGGAATTTCATGCGGAGATTTGAGCAGTCGGAAAGAAGTCCAAAAAATGCTCCACCAAATCAACCGCTCCCCGATTTCTCAGGTCTTACGAATAAAATTTTTACGGAGCCTTCAACAAGCATGTTACCGGGCATCCCCAGATGGCCATTACGGGCTGGCGATGAAAGATTACCTTCACTTTACCTCTCCTATCCGTAGATATGCAGACCTTGTCACCCATCGGGCAGTGGAAGCATTCATCCAAAATAAATCCACACGAAACTCCTCTTCCGAATCCATGGAAGGATTAGCCAAGAAACTTTCCATCAGTGAGAGAAATAGCGTCGATGCTGAAAGGGAGTCTGTAAAAGATAAATTGATACTCTATTACAAACGAGATTTGGATAGCAAACAACCAAGGAAGCACGAAGCCTTGATCACTGAAATTTTGCGTCGCGGTTTTTTCATCGAACTAACCGAAACTTTGGCTCGTGGCTTTGTATCGATCCGTACATTACCCCGCGAATTTGGGTATCGTTTATCCTCCAACGGTTCCGCCTTGGTTGGCAGAAATCCTAAAAACAAATTGAGGATCGGCCAGAAAATCATTGTACAGATTGACCGGATTCATGCATTGGATAAGCAAATGGACTTTCGAATGGTTTAAGCCCTTAGCTTTCAATTAGGCATCCTTTAAAGATTACCATCTTAAACATGTCTCACACCTTCCACACCGAGCTTCATCGTATTTGGCAAAATGCAGTAGATCTTTACACGCGTGGAGATTCAACTCCAGATACTATCGTTCGGGAGCAAGATCTTTCCCTTCTCTCTGGATGGGGACTGAATCGAATGGATGTTTTTGATTTCGCAGAAGACTGGTGCCTTCATCGCGAGCCTGACTTTTCCACTTTTCTACTCGTTCATTATGCAAGATGGAGGTTCTTTGTGGAAAAACAAAAAAGCATTCCATCCTCCAATCTACTAGACCCCAAAACTCTTCCAGCTAAGGACCAAAAGGCTCGCGGCATTGCTTGGTTACCTCGAATTTTACCCAAAGCCCGAGCGAAACTTCGTGGAGAACTCCCTCCGGAAGTCATGTATGGTTGTGGAGGAGATCGGGAGTTTTTTACATGCAATCACATCCATGCCGCAGAATTCCTGAGTATCGTATGTTTCTATGGAGATGATGATGATGCGGTGATTGAATGGGTAGTGAAACGAAAAAGTTCACTCGCCTGAGATCATTGATTTTGCTAACAAAAAAGTTATGATTTTTGAAAAGTACCACGCTCTAGGAAACGACTATTTGGTCTTTGACCCCCGGGAATCGAATCACGAATTTACTAAGGAAGAAACCATTCGAATCTGCCATCGGAATTTTGGCCTTGGATCGGATGGGATTCTGGTTGGCCCTCTCCAATCTTCAAAGGCCGACTTTGGGCTAAGAATCCTAAATCCGGACGGTAGTGAAGCGGAAAAAAGTGGTAATGGCCTAAGAATTTTCGCCCGCTACCTCAGGGATACTGGGTTGGTCGGCGAAGATCCCTTCACCGTTGATACCCTTGGCGGTGTGGTCAGATGTGAAGTATCGGCCGATAAATCTCTTATCTCCGTGGAAATGGGGCAAGTCAGCTTTCATAGCGACATTATACCTGTCCAAGTGGAAGGCTCCCCCCGGGAAGTTCTGAACGAGGAAATTACTCTTTCAGATCAAACCTTTCGCTTTTATGGAGCCACCATAGGTAACCCTCACTGTGTGCTTCCTGTGGATGCAGTCGATCAACAAACCGCCTGCAAATATGGTCCCGAGCTTGAAATTCATCCCCTTTTCCCCAATCGCACCAATGTTCAATTCCTTCAAATCCTGAATAGAAACCGTATAAGGATAGAAATCTGGGAAAGAGGTGCCGGATACACCTTGGCCTCCGGAAGCAGCAGCTCAGCAGCCGGAGCCGTGGCTCGCAAGATGGGGGCATGTGATGAAGATATCACTGTAGAAATGCCTGGTGGCGAAATTGTTCTTCACATAGACAAAAACTTTAATGTTTTAATGAAAGGGCCAGCTACCAAAGTGGGTCAAATGAACCTTGAACTTGAATGCCTAAATTAAATTAGGCTGATGCAAAGTAAGCACCTAGGGTACAAGATCGGTCTTGCCAAAGAACCAAAAAATTGGTTTTTTTAAGGATTTTCCAAAATTATGAAAGCCACTATTCGTACCCAAGGCAGCCAATTCGTCGTTGAAAAAGGCGATAAGCTATTTGTTAACCGCTTCCCTGAAACCAAAGAGGGGGACCAAGTTAAAATCGACGATGTATTAATGGTCGTTGAGGACGGCAAAGCCACTTTTGGATCCCCCACAGTTGAAGGTGCTTCCGTCACTGCAAAAATCCTTGAAAACAAGAAAGACAAAAAGGTCATCGTTTTTAAGAAAAAACGCCGTCAAGGTTACAAAAGACGCCGTGGTCATCGCCAACTTTTATCAGTGATCGAAATCGAATCCATTGATCTAAAATAACATTTCGTTAACTACCTAAATTTACCTCTTAGTCATGGCACATAAAAAAGGACAAGGAACCTCAAAAAACGGACGCGATAGTAACAGCAAACGCTTAGGAGTTAAGAAATTCGGCGGAGAATCTGTCCTCGCGGGTAACATCATTCTTCGTCAGCGCGGAACTAAATACCACCCAGGTAAAAATGTTGGGCTTGGCAAAGACTTTACTCTCTTCGCACTTACGCCCGGCAAAGTTCAATTTGATAAGCCCCATCGCTTGGTCAATGTCTTGGCCGACTAGTCCTTACAAAATCTAATTTCGCCAATTGGTTGCCATACCCACGGGAATG
>JAYPAW010000055.1:1524-5951 GCA_038123915.1 Opitutales bacterium | reverse complement strand
TTTGTTCCTCCAACTTCTGGTTCGGTTACCCTCGATGATATTTCTCTGACTGAACAGCCTGCTTACAAAAGAGCACGGAAAGGTTTGGTTTACCTGCCTCAGGAATCCTCCGTTTTCCGAAAACTAACCGTTGAGCAGAATATTCGCTCGATTGCTGAAACCTTGGGCTTGGACAAGAAAAGAGAAGATGAAGTCGTGGAAAAGCGACTGGATGAACTTCGGTTAACTAAATTAGCAAAACAAAAAGCTTACACTCTAAGTGGGGGAGAGCGGCGACGCCTGGAGATCACCCGTGCTCTTGTTTTGGAACCAAAATTTTTGATGCTGGATGAACCTTTCAGTGGGGTGGATCCAATTAGTGTGAGTGAGGTTATGGAAATTATTCGCCAATTGCGGGATTCAGGGATCGGTATCTTTTTAACAGACCATAATGTCCGGGAAACTCTGAGAATCGTGGATCGTGCCTACCTTCTTTATGAAGGGAGTGTGCTTACCCATGGAACTGCAGAATTTCTTCTTTCCGATCCGGAGACTCGCGAGAAGTACCTAGGGCATGATTTTGAAGCATAAATGTTGTAACCCATTCTTTTGATGAAATCATCCTTACCTGAGTATATTGAAAGCATTTCGGTTCGAGATTTTTATGAGTCATTTGCGGAACGGCTGCTCCTTCGCTTGGTTACCTCCAGGAAAACACTGTCCAGAAGCACCATCAGGGAGAGGAGTTTAAACCGACCTGCTTTGGCGGTTACCGGTTACTTCAAGTATTTCGCGAACAAGCGAATTCAACTTTTCGGTGCCGGAGAGATGGGATTTTTGCGGGAGCAAAATAAGAGTCACCGAGTGCGGGTGCTTGAGGAGATGGCGGCTAAGAGAATTCCCTGTGTAGTGATTTCTCGAAACCTCGCCCCGACACCAGAAATGATCGAGGTTTTTGAACGATTCGGAATACCCGTATTCAGAACGAGTCTGGCTTCCAAAGCATTTACCACAGAAGT
Organism: Opitutales bacterium; assembly: GCA_038123915.1. GTDB lineage: Bacteria > Verrucomicrobiota > Verrucomicrobiia > Opitutales > Seribacteraceae > Chordibacter. The sequence continues at coordinate 4,953 of JAYPAW010000055.1, read as the reverse complement.
GACAGTACTTTTGGAGGAACGTTTTGCTCCCCGAACCACCGTGCATGGCACACTCCTCGATATTAGGGGGATTGGAACCCTTGTTCGTGGGGATAGTGGTGCGGGAAAGAGTGAAGCAGCCCTGGCCCTATTGGAACGAGGGCACAGCTTAGTTGCGGATGATATGGTGCGAGTAAAACTACTGAGTGATCATACACCTGTAGGTTTTTGTGACGAAATGAGCAGAGGCTTTATGGAGTGCCGGGGAATTGGCATTATCAATGTTGAGGAATTGTTTGGCATTCGTTTTATCCGTATTGAAAAGAAAATTGAACTTGTGGTCACCTTCACTGACGATCTCAAGGATTCACAGATTGACCGTACCGGTTTGGATAGAAAAACTTTCGACATTCTTGGAGCACCCATCCCGCATATGGAGATTCCTTTACGCAAGGGACGGGATATGGCCCGACTGGTAGAGGTCGCCGCCATGGTCCAAGCAGCAAGGCAACTTGGGCATGATTCTGCGAATGATTTTAATCAAAAATTGATAAAAAAAATGGAGCAGAGTGATTAGGTTGGCACCATTTAATCCCCCCTTTGAGTTCTCTAAATCACCTAAAATCAATCAGCTTACGGAGGAAGTCGATTTTTACTGATTGGCAACCCAAAAATGTTCAAAAACTTACTTTCATCGCAGTGTGAATAACTTGTGAGAAAGTTAAAGTTGTCAGAAGCTTTTTTTTCTTGGTTTAGTGGGATTTCTTCTTCAGAAAAGAAGTCTACCCTTTATCACCCCTTCCTTTCATAAAACCCCTAATTATTTTTTTGGATATTTCCTAAAAAGTTTGAAATCAGATGTTTGCGAAAATTAAATTACCCGTGTGTCGTATTTTAAATTTCTGTATTCTGTCTGCTTTTTGTAAATTCTTTGTGTCGGAAATCTCTCATAATCAGCAAGTTTCATTCTTTGCTTCTGATGTGTGAATAATTCCAAATCTTTCACCCTATGACCCAACTAACTGCTACCCCCGAGACATTTTGGAGTTCTCTTCGTGAGAACCTTCTTGAAGTCATTCCAGCCGATACATTTCGAGTCTGGTTCGATAACATCCGAGTTGGACACATGGATGAAGATGGTTGCGAACTTTTAACTCCGAATGAATTCTCCGCTATTTGGATCCGTGATAATTATTTGGATGTGATCCGCCAGGAAGCGGATAAGCTGGTTGGCTACCCATATTCAGTAGAGCTCCTCGGATCTTATGAGGAAGATTCTGAACAATCACAAAACCGAATCAAGCAGACAAGTAAGCCAAAGTCTACCCGTACATCTGGACCTTCTTTGCATGGCCGCTCTCTTGGGATTAACCCCAAAAACACATTTTCCAACTTTATTGTCGGAGCTGGTAGTGAACTTGCACATGCAGCCTGTGTAGCCGTCTCTAATGCTCCAGCACACGCTTACAATCCACTCTTTCTTTACGGTGATACTGGGTTAGGCAAAACTCACTTGATGCACGCGGTGGCTCACCAAGCCCTGAATCGTAACCCAGGTTGTCGGATTGCCTATGTATCTTGTGAGCGATTTACCAACGAATTTATCCGAGCGATTCAGGAAAATACGCTTACCAAGTTTCGTTCCCGTTACCGCAGCGTAGACTATCTTCTTATAGATGATATTCAGTTTTTAGCTGGTAAAGAAAGGATTCAGGAAGAATTCTTCCATACATTTAATGAACTGTATGAAGCCCAAAGGCAGATCTTTTTAACCAGCGACCGGCCTGCAGGTGAAATCGATAAAATTGAAAGTCGATTGCTCTCCAGATTCCAATGGGGATTGGTCACTGACATACAGGCACCTGACTGGGAAACACGAGTTGCCATTCTTACGAAAAAGGCTCAAGCCATGGGTATTTCCATCGAGCCAGAGGTTTTAGAGTTTCTCGCCAAGAATATTTCAAGAAATGTGCGTCGTATGGAAGGTGCACTTACCCGTGTGGCAGGCTATGTTGGTCTAACCCGAAAGAAAGCTGATTTGGAAACCATTCAGCGCTTACTTCGAGATATCCTTCGAGAAGAAAACCTCAGCCGAATCACCATTGAAACCATCCAGAAAAAGGTTGTGGATTATTACCACCTCAGAATGGCGGATATGTTATCTCGTAGACGTCCGGCTAACATTGCTTTTCCCAGACAGGTAGCGATGTATTTATCCCGTATTCTCACCGAGCACTCTTTGCAAGAAATTGGAGCAGCGTTTGGTGGGCGTGACCATGGTACTGTGATTCATGCATGCAAAACCGTTGAGAACATGATGGATCAGGATACATCCATTAAAACCGCCGTCGAATTACTGAACGAGCAATTATCTCAGTCTATGTCCTGAGTCCATTCGAGCTTCCAAGCTTGAATTAAGTTCATTTTTGATCTACGGAAAGGTCTTTATATGAGTGATTCTTTTGATTCTTCCGATGATTTAAATTCCAACGAAAAAGATGAGGTTGTTTCTCAACCTTCATCCAATGAACCTACTGCAGAACAAAAATTAGAAATTGCTAAATGGGTTGCCGATGGAATGGGGCTTTCTGAGGTTCAAAAGAAAATTAACCAAGACTTCGGTATCGTTCTGACTTACATGGATGTTCGTTTTTTGGTGGACGATTTAGACCTTGCCCTAGTTGATCCTGAACAACCTGCTGAAGCCAAAGATCTATCAAAGGTGAATGATCCAGATGGATCTGAAGCCGATCACCTTGCTGGTGGCGTTCAAATCGAAGTTGATGGAGTGACTCCTCCAGGTGCGATGGCCAGTGGTTCCGTTACCTTCTCAGATGGAGAGGTTAAGAAATGGACCATCGATCAGTTTGGCAGGTTGTCTATGAGTGGCGGTACCGCCGACTACAAGCCAAGCGACCAGGATGTAATGGAATTCCAGCAACAACTGGAAAAAGCCCTGCGGGGTCCATCTCTCTAAACTTTAGCTTGTACCCTTGTTTTATTTGCAAGGGAATGTCTACTTCTTGGATGCAGATTCGATAAGGGTGCCGATTGATTCAATCAATAAGGGAAGTTGAAACTCAGGGATGGTTTCAGTTTCACTTTTATCCCATTCGGGAAGGTTGTTCAGAATAGCCTTTTCGCCCATCAAAAACTTAGAGATTTGAAGTTTTCCTACATTCAGTGAGATTAACTCCCCGGATGCTGAAATCTCAACCTTTGATCTTGAGGATCCAGCTTTGGGGTCAATTTTGTGGATCGTAAAGACGGTACCAAGGTTGGATGAGGCCGGTGGAGAAAGCCAAACCCCTTTGCGGTCAAAAAAATGATTCAGTAAAACTTCTCTCCCTTTGCCGGTAGATAGGTAGGAGATCGCCATGTTTTCTTCCATTTGGTTGGTAAGGTCTTCAAAGTTTCGACCAAAATTTAGGTTAAAATTGTAATTGAATG
>JAYPAW010000055.1:0-1424 GCA_038123915.1 Opitutales bacterium | reverse complement strand
TTAAGCCAGCGGTCAAAAAGTTTTTCGATTTGTTCGAGAAATAGAGATTTTCGGCTTTGGCTAAAATCGGATCCATCTTTAAGAGATTTGGCAATTTCAATCCATGGATCAGAATCAGTGTTTTCGAGATTTGCGATTGGGGAGAGTATGGTGGTCGAGCTTTCTATGTTTCCCTTCAATAAATGAACAAGGGCCGTAAATACTTTGTACTTGGCCTGGTTGGAAAGATTTTCAGGAAGATCGGATAAATAGGATAGAGCAAGGTCTGGTTGGGCGGGAACACCAAACAGAGTGGAATGAATCATACTTTCTAAAAACTCGGTGGATCTCTTTTGTTCTTCAGATAACTGGGAGGTGTAAAAGCGAACAAAAAAAGAGGTATCCAGGTTGGTGAGTGCATGCAGTTGAGTGAGCTTTTCAAGGGGTTCAGTTTCTGCTTTGCATAAAGCAATCAAAGGCCTGAGCTTGGCGTTTTTCTCTTCGGTTATCTCTAACGCTTTAGCCAAGCTTTCCACCAAGTCTTTTTTATCCGTTTTTTCTACCACCAGGTATGAACTAAGAAGCAAATAAGGATCGCTCATTAGTTCTGGGCCATGAATTCTGGCAAGAAGAATGACCGTGTTCGCATAGGCGGAAGAAAAATTGGCATCACTGAGATCAGCCTCACTAAGTTTGACATGTAATAACTGCGAGAGTCTCGGTGAACCCTTATCAAAAGAACTGATGAAATGTAAGCTTGGTAGTGTCCCTAAGTAATCGAATAGTAAAAGGTCGGTTCCTCGCACGACGGAATTAAAATCTTCTGCCGCTTTTCCCATCATCATTAAATCCAAAGCCAATCTTGGGGCTTCGTTGGAGTTTGGTTTTTCGTCGAGATACTGATTGGCCAGTTTAAGATACTCTTGGAGGTTCCCATCCTCTATATAATCCTCATAAAATGGGATTCGTTCTTCAGCTAGGCAAAAGAAACAGGGAACTGATAAGCACAATAAGCTACGAAATAGAAAGTTGATCATTTTGAGAATCTTTGGTTTTGAGCAGATAAAAGGTCAACAAAAAGAGCTGAATGAGTGTTCAAAAATCTCTAAGGTCCTAGCAATATCCTCCTCGCTATGAGAGTTACTTATAAAACATGTCTCATAGGAAGATGGTGGCAGGTAAATCCCTCTCTTTAAGCATTCATGAAAAAAGGCATTGAAATGCTCATGCTTTGCCCCGACTGCCTGTTCAAATTCGGTGACCGGTTCGTCGGTGAAGAACAAACAATACATCGAGCCCACCTGGGGTACTTGCAGCGGGATTCCTCGGTCTTTGGCCATACTTTTCAAGCCACGAGCAAGCTCTTGCCCCATCGAATCCAACCGGTCATAAGGATTTGTCTCCTTCAATAATTTCAAAGAAGCAATCCCTGCGGCCATGGCCAG
>JAYPAW010000054.1:3841-5959 GCA_038123915.1 Opitutales bacterium | reverse complement strand
CCCTAAGAATTTAAGAATATGAAACTTATTAAATCGATTATTAAACCCTTCAAATTAGAAGATGTTAAAGATGCACTTTCCGAAATCGGAATTGAAGGCATGACTGTCATTGAGGCCAAAGGATTTGGTCGTCAAAAAGGACACACTGAAATCTATCGAGGTAGCGAGTATACCATCGATTTTCTTCCCAAGGTGGTCATTGAAGTAGCCGTGCCTGATGATATCGCAGATAAAGTAATCGAAACCATCGTAAAAGCAGCCAAGACTGAAAAGATTGGAGATGGTAAAATCTTTGTGATCCCTGTCGAACAAGCAGTTCGTATCCGCACTGGTGAACAGGGCGAGGTGGCTTTGTAAGTTCCACTTAATTCCCTCTTTCAAAAAGCGATCGGGGTTTTAACCCTGATCGCTTTTTTATTGGATTAAGCCATCCAGCGTCCAAATCAGCCAGGCGACCGTGGCATAGATGGGGAAAGCCATAAACTGCTTAAAGGTTTCCATCCAGACTCCGGGCTTGGGCAGCTTTTGCAACCATTGTGGGTACAGGGAAAGGAGTAAATAAGGGGTAGATAACCCGATAGCGATACTGGTAAAGATAGCGAATGAAGAGATCGGTTTCATCGCCAGAGCTGCCCCCACCGCCACGCCGAGAAAAGGGGCCATGCAGGGAGTGGCCACAACCGTGGCAAGAACCCCGGAAAAAAAACTCCCAGTTAACCCAGATTTCTGAGTCAGTCCTGCCCCCACCCCAGTGATGGAAAACCCAATTTCAAACACCCCACTTAAACTGAGCCCGAAAAGAAATAGAAAGGCCGCGAGAATAAGAACGAAAATAGGCTCCTGGAGCTGAAAGCCCCACCCTAACTGCTGTTCCATTCCCTCCCGCAACAGTAAGAGGATCGCAACGAGAAGCCAAAATGAGAACAGTACGCCCACAGTAAAGACCACACCATGTCTGGAAATCATTCCTTGATCTTCACCTGCTTGCTTAACAAAACTCATGATTTTAAGTCCAATAACTGGAAAAACACAGGGCATAATATTGAGGATTAAACCACCCAACCATCCAAACCCAAGCAAAGCCAAAAAGTTATTTGCTTCGAAGGAAGAACTTCCGTTTTCTTGACCCGTTTGGATGGTATGGACCACATTGTCGATGGTTAAAACTTCTGGCAAGACAACCGGTAAAGAACCCACCCCGCCCGTGGATGCTGGGTAGAAAACATTGAAAGGCACACCTTCCCTCCCATAGCTCTGTAAAGATTGCAGGATCTCGGGACTTTTCTGGGTCCAGTCTGCCCGCAAAAGTTGCACATCCTGATCACGCAAGGCGTCCTGTACAGAATCATCCTGATAGACCCTTTTATTGACCTGACAGGACAAGCACCACTTTGCAGTGTAATCAATGTAAACCGCCTGACCCTCGGCAAGGAGTTTATCCTGAAGTTGCGGACTCCAAGGTTGCCAACTCAAAGCACTAGTATCCATTGAAGATGATTTGTGGGGATATGCTAACCACAACCCACCCACTAAGCTCAAACAGGCGAACATATACCAGTTCTTAGAGAACTTGTGCGGAGGACTGCCTTTCCCATAAGCCCAGGCTGCCATCCCCAGGCAAACCAAAGCAAGCAGCGTGTACAAGAGCTGAAATTCACTCTTGGTGGCAAGTGAGTCGGTGGGCATAAAGGTTGAGACCTGAGAATCTTTCTTCTCTCCAGTAAGCACAGAAATACGCCATGCTTGGTTCCACTCTGGATAAGTAAGAACACCACTCACTTCGCTTGGGGGCAGTCCATCTTGCTCTAAAAACTTCAGACGGATCCCTAAAGAACCATCGGATGAACGGGAAAACCCATCCTGATGATCGACAAGAATAAATGGATTTTCCGGGAAAAATTGCAATTTAGCAGGACTGATTTCATCAAACACAGGTGAGCTTAAACTCATTTCCCCGCCAGCGCTCAGAAAAGTGGCATAACCAGATAAGGATTCTTTCTGGATAGGTAAACGAGACTTCGACAATTGAATCAAACTCTGTGGATCATTCTGCCTGGAATTGCTTAGCTGATCCAAATTGAATAAAAACGATTTTTGATAGGGCAAGCAGGTGGACTC
>JAYPAW010000054.1:0-3741 GCA_038123915.1 Opitutales bacterium | reverse complement strand
GCAAGATAAGATCGACTTCGATCTGATCGTCCGCCTCCACAGCATGGGTAGCTAAAACTGCTCCTGACAGGTAGGAAATGAGCAGAACTAGAAAACGGCAGATACTCAAGAGCATCGTAAGCAGATCAATTATTGGCGAAACTGGTTGAAGCTACCTTTGGTACTTTCGCAAAACTCCGCCATCGTTTTTTGTAAATCCGTGGGCCATTTGATGTGTTCGGGCAGGGTCTGAAAAACATGAACTTGGGGAATCTTGGAAATCCCCATCTCGAGACCCGCAAGAAAGTTGTCAAAAGCTTTATCCCAGGGGATGGAAAATTTTCGGGAAATCAATTCTGGTTCCATATTGTCCAAGGAAAGCCTTCTCATTGCAACATCCTCCAATTCTTCCTGATCCTCTGGTAAGTTTCTTTCGCTTTGCAACGCAACCAGCCAGTAGGCGGCAGTCTTGCGAATCAGAGAGGTAAATTGCTCGCTCACTCCCGCTACTTGAGGGCTGCTTAGGCCATCAGACGAGTGAGTAATCCCCAGACCATTGTAATCATTCTTGGAAACTTCATCCGGTGAAAAATCCGGCATATTACCGGCGAGGAAAAAGACAATATCCGGATCATAGCTTGCTGCAGTAGCTAAACCATACCATGGACCAATCACACCAGGTAGGACTTGAGCATAGAGAAGTTCTTTGGGGTAAAATTGATTTCTTCCCTCCTTGAGCAAAGCTGGTGTCGTCCCAAGGCTGGTGATCCATTCGGTCGCATACCGTTTATTTTCATCATTCGCCCGAAGAATCGTTTTCCCCAAAGCATGGGCATCTCGCAGGTTCCAACATAAAACCAAGTTGAAGTAGGAGTTGGAGGAAAGTTTAGTCAGCGATTCCAGAACCGCTAATTTCATTTCTTCCAATCTTTGTACCGCCTTTGGACCTTTTAATTGATACGAACCCGCATCCACCACATAGACCACATGCTTGCCCTCATAGGACTGATCTAAAAATTCAACCCGATGCTCAAGTGCAATACTGGATGGAGGACTGGGTAACTTTAAAGGAGCGACCAAAAGCGAATCCAAATCTGCCCCCGATTCTTTAGCAAGTGGGGCATCCTGACGAAGGCTGCTCTCATCCACTCCACTCTCCCCTTTCTCAAAACCATCCACCTGAGCAATCAATTCATCGAGCTCGGAGTTGGTACCCAAAGCATTTTCCTGAACAACCGAACTGGAATTTCTTTCAAGCTCGACATCATCAGATGGGAAATTGGAAATCATTCCAGCCACTGACAGATCCTCCTGCTCAACGGACAAATACCAGACGCCCCAGACAATCGCTACGGCCAGGTTGGTAAATAAGCTGAAAATGAGAAACATTTTAATATACCAAGGCACATATTTTACCTTCCTTGTCCGAGGGGCACGGCTTGGGGCGGAGGATTTGGATTCATAAATCTTACCTCCGTGCTTGATCAAATGATCATGCCAGGATTGGAATTGTTCAGGAGATATTCCATACTTCTGGCATTGTTCCTCTTTGGGAACCCCACGTATGATAGACTCCAGTACAATTCTGAGCTTTTGCTCACCCGTAAACTCCGCCGGCATGCTATTTTCCTAGCAAAGGAGGTGCTGTCGTGCAACTGCCAATGCACTCACTGCTGCGGTTTCTAAACGCAATGTATTCTTACCCAAGGTAAAAAAAGATACTCCATGCTCTAGGGCCACCTCCTCTTCCTGCTCCGTCCACCCGCCCTCTGGACCAATCAGTAGGGAAATCTTTTTTCGACTCAAAGAAGGGGCTAACTTCCTGGACTGAGAATGAAGGCTTCCCATCCAGCAGTCATGATCGTCTTCAATTTCTTCGATTAAATCCATAACAGATGCCGGTTGATCAAACTCGGGAATCCACAAGTTTCCAGATTGCTTACAGGCTTCCTGAGCCATTTTTTGCCAGCGTATTTTCTTGGATTCAAATTTAGATAAGGAAAATTCACCTTCCGTCCTTTCTGAGACCAAGGGAGTTAAACGGCTTACTCCAAGCTCCGTTACTGGGCGGATCAACTCTTCCCATTTGCTCCCTTTCGCAAGGGCCACGGCCAATGTTATTTCTGGGAACTGAGGCATAGACCGATGGATGGATAATATACGAATTTGCACCCTGGATCGATGCACCTCCAGACACTCCGCCTGAAAGCACCCTCCTTGCCCATCGAGGCATTCGATCGTTGCACCCGCTTGGAGGCGAAGCACACGGGATAAATGAACCGCCTCATCCTCGGAAAGAACGCATTCCTCCCCCACAGAGGTCGGAGTTTGGGCTATGTATGCACGGATACACCTGGTCATTAGGAGCGAGACTTAAAAAATACTGCTTGCTTGGCAACTCAACACCATGCAAGGGATGAATCGGTGAAAGTTTATGACAGAACCATCAAATGAGGATAAGTGGAGGAAAAGCCAGAGGAATACCCCTGCGGGTCAATAAAAAGAGCGGGGTCCGACCAGCGATCGAAACCAGTCGGGAGCGGGTCTTTTCATCTCTCTCTCAGAAAGTGGAAAACGCACAGGTTCTCGATCTTTTTGCCGGATCAGGTGCTTATGGTCTGGAAGCCCTTAGTCGGGGAGCCGATCAAGCTACTCTTGTGGAAAAAAACAGGCTGGTTTTTTCAGACCTCCAGACGAACCTCACTGCCGTTCAAAAAAGTGCCCAATTACCCTTGGATTCGGGAAGAATTGCCAAGAGAGATGTATTGGATTTTTTGCAGGAAAAGCCCCCCATGGCCTATGATCTTATTTTTATCGATCCACCCTATGCCGAGCTTGAAAGATTGTGTCCAAAAATATTCAGCCTACTTGCCTCGAATCAATATCTAGCTGAAGGTGGCATGGTTGTTTTGGAGTGTCCGGGAGATTTTAGCTTTGAGCCCACGGGATGGGTGCTTCAACGCACCATTGGGAAAGAGAAAAAAGGATCACCGATTCACCGAGTCTTTGAAACCTCAGCTTAGGTTGCAGACCAGTAAGCCTCTGCCAGACATCCCACAGATGCAACCATCGCCGTCTCCACCCGCAAGACACGGCTGCCCAGATGGCATAAGTCAAAGCCCAATTTCCGTAGTTGCCTGCGTTCTGCATCGGACCAACCGCGTTCCGGCCCGATAGCCAACAGCACGGGCTTTCCGACAGCAGGCTTAACATCGGCAAGAGCTCGGTTTGCCTCGTAGAGATCGAGGGCCAAGCGGAGAGACTCCATAGACGCACTTTTCTCGATCGCTTCCTCAAGGGTACCCACTTTTTCACAAATCGGAAGGTGACAGGAAAATGCCTGCTCCGCTCCCTTGACCAGCAGTCTCTGCCATTCCCCATCCCACAAAGAACTATTGGCATAAGAGATTTCACCCTTTTCGGCAGGGAAAAAAAGGAGTTGGCTGACGCCAAGGGCCGATCCCTGCTCTATAATTTTCCTGCAAGTTTGCGGGCGGGACAAACCAACCAGGATGGACACAGGAATGAGATCGGATGGATGAGGAGTCTTCCAGTCCAGGAAAATAGATACATCTCCAGAACTTTGCCAGGATACCCGACCTTTTCCTCTGGGCCCATTGATGGCCCCAAAATCCACGAGGTCTCCGTCTTTGGCTTTGAGCGTATTCCTGAGATGAATCGTCCGGGAATCTTGAGCCGACCATTCGATTCGATCGGCTGCTTGTTCAAGAAGGAATAGGTTCAATGGGATACCAACCAAAG
>JAYPAW010000053.1:4136-6152 GCA_038123915.1 Opitutales bacterium | reverse complement strand
ATTACTCATTCAGGAACCGATAGACATTTGTTTCCCTCTTTTGAAAACCAACATTCTGATAGAGTTTATTGGCAATCTCACGAGATGGGCGGGAGGTCAGATCCACGGAAACCACCTGATGCTTCTTGGACTCCTCCAAAGCATGCAAGGTTAATTGCTTACCGAGACCTTTACCCCTTGCCTTTTCGCTAACCACTACATCTTCGACCCAAGCCCTTACACCAGTAGGAATAGGGAAAACTACCAAGCTGAGCATTCCAATAATTTCAGCTTTCTCTTCCGCAACATATAAGTGAGTCGAAGGGCTTTGAATGATTTCTAAATATTTGTCCGTGGTAAGAAGAGACGCAGACCTCGAAAGCATAGGTATCAATTTATTCAATTGATCTAATTCCTGATCCTTAAATTCAATAATTTCTCTTATCTTGATCATTAACCTGAAAATAATCGAAGTCATTCTTTGCGATCAATTCAAAATCAAACTTGAGAAGAATTGAAGTTATTTGAGATTGCGCTGAGGGAAACTCACTTACAGAATAAAATTTTATAAGCCTCGGCGATTTGAGGTACCCGATAAACCCCGCAACTCTTTTGCGATTGTTGACTCGAGTAACCAAGACCATCCTCCTGTGCTTCGAAGTTATCAATCAAAAGACAATCAAAATTATGGAAATCTATGTGGGAAACCTCCCTTGGTCCGTTGGCGATCAAGACCTTGCTGACACTTTTAAACAATATGGAACCGTAGACCGTGCATCTGTCATCGTTGAACGCCCTTCTGGCCGATCCAAAGGCTTTGGCTTTGTTACAATGAACGATGATTCAGAAGCCAGTGCGGCTATTGAGGCATTAAATGGTTCAGACATGGGCGGACGCCCGTTAAAGGTCAACGAAGCCCGCCCTAAGGACTGACCTTTTGGATCGGGTTATCCCCGATCCAATCTTCGATCACCATTCGATGTGGTCGAGAACTACATTTTGCTATCTGGATAATCTTTTATCCATTGCTTGCTGTTGAGTTTTGGGTAATTACATCCGAATGAAAAAAAACTCAGACCTTTCCTTTTTAGAAAGTGTAAACTCCAGTTTTGACCTTGCTGCCAATGCTTTAGAATTACCCAAGGGATTGGCACGTCAGATTCGCACATGCAATGCTGTTTGTGAGATGAAATTTGGTGTCGAACTGGATGATGGCTACGAAATTTTCACTGGGTGGCGGGCAACGCATAGTGAACATGCACTTCCAGCTAAGGGCGGGATTCGCTATGCACCTTTTGCGGACCAGCATGAAGTGGAGGCCCTTGCTGCACTCATGACCTACAAGTGCTCCATTGTAAATGTTCCATTTGCTGGCTCCAAAGGGGCTTTATGTATAGATCCCAAAAAATATTCCCTGCGAGACTTGGAGCACATTACCCGCAGGTTCGCTCAGGAATTAGACAAGCGGGGTCTCCTCGGCCCTGGTGTAAATGTTCCTGCACCGGATATGGGAACAGGACAGAGAATGATGTCCTGGATCGCCGATGAATATCAAAAGCTTCACCCCAACGAAATTAATGCCAGGGCTTGCGTCACCGGGAAACCCGTTCACTTTGGAGGTGTACAGGGACGGATTGAAGCGACTGGCCGTGGTGTACAATATGGAATTCAAGAATTTTTCAGGCACCAAGATGATGTCCAGAAAGCAGGCTTATCCGGAAATTTAGAAGGCAAAAGAATCATTGTCCAGGGCCTTGGTAATGTGGGCTATCATGCAGCTAAATTCCTTGAGGAAGAAGATGGAGCTTTGATTGTTGGAATTATAGAAAGAGACGGGGCGATTCTTTGCGATCGTGGCCTGTCTACCGAAGAAGTATTTCAATATAAATCAGAACATGGGAAGATCGAGGGATTCCCTAATGGGTCCTTTATGGCAAATGGCGAACTCGCCCTTGAGCAGGCTTGTGACATTTTGATACCCGCTGCTCTGGAAGGGGTCATCACAAAATCGAACGCTCATCGTATCCAGGCCAAAAT
>JAYPAW010000053.1:0-4036 GCA_038123915.1 Opitutales bacterium | reverse complement strand
CTGAACTTATGAAAGGGCCGGATGAAATTACTTTGGTCCGCTCAGGCTTGGAAGATACAATGTGCGAAGCTTACCAAGAAATAAAGGAAATGCATCTGGCGAATTCGAAAATTAAGGACAGAAGAACGGCAGCATTCGCCCTAGCTATCCGAAAAGTCGCTGATATCTACGACAGCATGTATCTGTAAAGAATTCTTACGAAGACTTTTCTACGGCCCAGCCGTTTCGATAAGGTTTGGAGAGCAATCCATTGACATCAGATCGATCCGACAAACAACTCTTTGAATCCCACTTGAATTTACCTCCGGCCAATAAGGAAATATTTCCAAGTAAGGCTATTTCATTCAATTTTACTCCGTAAGATAAATTCGCCAATGGGAAGGAAGGAGTACCCTTGCGAATAGCTTGAATCAACTCATCCTTCATTCCCGCATCTCCTCTACCATTTCTCTGTAAAGAAACAGGTGGTAATTCCAATTCATCGGGCAGTATCCATTTCGAACCAAATGAAACCTGCCAATTTGAACCATAAATAGAAGGCGAATAAAAGCTTCCTTTCGAACCTACTATTAAACAGCCGTTTTCAGATGGTTTTATTCCTTTAAATAAATGAAGAGGTGGGAGGTTCGGCTTTCCTGTTTGCGTCTGATTTAAGTTACCCACTTTTCCCTCGTACCAATGTAAGGGGAACGGAACAGCACTCCTTTTGCATGAAAATTCGAATTTTACCATCCCCCAAGCTGAAAAGGTTTCTGGGTTTACCGGTCCAGATGTTAAGCATTCAACCTTGAGTGGTGCATCAAGTCCTAGACCCATTACTGGCAGATTTAACAAATGGAGCCCAATATCCCCGAGTGCTCCACTGCCAAAAGACCTCCATCCCCGCCAATGATAAGGTTGATAGATTTTATGATAAGGCCTCTCCATAGCAGGCCCTAAAAAAGCATCCCAGTTCAATCCCTTCGGAACTTGTAATACATCAGTCGGACGACTCACATGTATAGGTGCCTGGGCCCAGATCGGACGATTGGTCCATAGATGTACCTCATTAATTTCACCAAGTGCATCTGTTCTGAGAAATTCGATTGCACTCCGGAAATGATCGGAAGCACACCCCTGCAATCCAAGTTGGGTAACAATGCCACTTTGATTCACCCCACTTAGGATTTGCCGACCTTCCCAGATAGTATGAACCGCAGGAGTCTGGATAAAGAGATGAATTCCTCTTTTTAACGCCAATTGAGCAGCATGGGCATGAGTATGATCGGGGCTACTAATGCTCAATACATCGATTTGACCACCGAGGTGAGAAAGCATTTCCCGATAGTCAGAAAACCTTGCTACATCAGATTTTCCATTCAATGCATAAGCCAGTTTTTTACTCGATATGTCACAGGCAGCAATTAATTTTCCATGCCTCGATAATTGCTGCAAATCACTCCCCCCTTTACCTCCCACTCCAATGGCCGCAATTTGTAATTGAGAATTAGCCGAGAAGGCTTTGTTGATATTAAAAAGAGGGATGCTGGCTGCAAGAGCACGAAGAAAAGTATTTCGGTTCATACAGCCATTAACTTTCTAAAATTTGCCTAAAGTATGCAAATCACCAAGGACCTATTTCTTCCCTCACTCCGAAGAAAGTGCAATTACCTGAATCGCGTCTACCACCACATATCCTTCCGTCTTTTCATTACTCAGATTTACATAATACTGCTCTCCCTTTTTAAAATTAAAAGTACCCAGCGATAGCCAAAGATCGCCACTGATCTTAGGTTTTCTCTGATCCACTGGAACTTTTAAAACTCCATCTTCATGAGCCACTTGATAAATCACACTTCCCGCACGATTGGCAAAAGAAGAAAAGGATACCTTGATTTCATGCAAGCCGTTTGATGGGGCGACAAAAGGAAATTTCGCAGCCAGCAGACCTTTTTCTCTGTTCCCATCATGATGATAGGAGGTACCTAAGAAAGGACGTAACGAAGAACTCTCAGTCCATTCTCCGACAAACTCGATCTGCTCGCCGTCTACCACCACTCCACCTAAGCGGTTGCGCGGATACCCCACAGCCTTACTAACCCTCACTTCCCTGCTGTGCTCCAGAATCTGACCATCTTGGAGTAGTTGTTCACGAAGACCCTCGTAATCAACTTGTTGAACAGCCACCTCTTGGTCTATTGCAAGGGATGCGGCAGTGGCAGCAGACTGGGCAAGAATCATAAAAATGGCCTCCATTCGGAGGGCACCAAAGGCCACATGAGAAGCCGATAAACAGACGGGGACAATCAGGTTTGAGCATTGTTCAACCGATGGTACAATCGAATTGTAGGAGATTGCATAGGGATGATCGAAAGGTACTTGAAAATCACCCTCGTTAAGAACATAGGGCTTACCCTGTTCATCCTTAGCCACATATCTCTGAACATTGCGTGAACCCATGCTGTGAGAACCCATACCGATTGGTTTTAGGGTATCTCTTTCCCCGATCACATCCGCCTCTGTCATCACAAAATCACTTACCATTCTGCGTGCTTCCCTGATATAAAGTTGAGGCGGCCAATTTTCCGATTCCACAAATTCGTCTTTGGCCAAACCCCATTGGCTCATTTCCTCACGGATGTCGCTTGGTACCTGGGCATCGTTGCTCAGAAAATAAAAATACCCTTTCTGATAATTTTCATGGGCTCGAATAATTTTTTCCCGCTCCTCATAGCTACCGTTGGGGAAATCGTAGTTCATACCAATGTAGTTTGTGCTAAAGGAGCCATGGTTATTTGTATCCGTTTTCGCATTGGGCACAGGATCAAAATGAGAAAGGATATGTCTAGAACCACGCTTTAAGGTTCGCAATAACAGTTCATAATTTTTCGGGTCATATGAATCTGGTTTTGGGAAAGGCACTCGGTTTTCATCCACTCGTGTCAGGCACAACCTAAAGTTATAAGATTGTATCTTGTTATCTTCAGTTCCGTCCTTCACTGGTATCCAGCTACTAATTCCAGAAAGCAGACCACTCGAGGGGTCTCCGGAAAGTTGGAAAGGATCAATCCGGTTTACGAATTGATTTTTGAGAGCTTTGGATATTTGTACACCGTTTAGAGTTTCGCCATAGCGTGCATTACCTTCCCGACCAACGAAATAACTAACTCCTGCAGTAGCCATCAGGTCGCCCTCATAGGTGCAGTCCAAAAAAACATCTCCCAGATACCTGGTACCCGACAAAGTGGTGATCGAAACAATTTTTCCATTCTGTCGTTCCACTCCCTGATCCCGGTCAAGCCTCTCACCCCGAAAAACCTGAATTTCATTTTCCAAGATCCATGATTCAAATATATTTGAGGCAACCTCAGGCTCAAAGATCCACATCGTCCGCATTTCTCCATCCACTGCCAATGACCCCTGTCCACGATTACCAAAGTCCTCCTTTTTTTGCCACTTCCATACATCCGGACTTTGGTAATGTCGCCACACCCGATGGTAAAACTCCCGTGCAAGCCCCCCAACCACTTCTTTATTCCCAAAATCCGTCGAGCCAAGCCCGCTGCTGGTCATCCCTCCAAGCCTAGTTTCCGGGGAGACCACCACTACAGACTTCCCCATTCTTTTTATCTGCACCGCAGCCGTGATCGCTGAAGATGTTCCACCGTATACAATGACCGATGCTTGTACGGTACGATTGGATTCTTCTTGGCCAAAGATAACCGCTTGCGGAAGAAAAAAAAGGACGGCTAAAATTAAATTACTCTTGTGAACCACCGGAAAAACAATGCATAGCGATTTGCTTAACTTATGAGATTAAGCTTTCCAATGCACTCGAAATATTTGGGTGCTTGTATTGGTAACTGCTACGGGCAAGTAAGGCTGAATTCACCTTTCGACTTTGCAGAGCAAGCTCCGGGGCAGAACCAAGAAGCATGCATCCCAGCCTCACTCCCAAGGCGGGTGCAGGGAAACCAAAACCAAAGGGAGAGACCTGTCTGCTCAGTTCTGCCATAAAATCCCGGTTTTTCACCGGATTGGGGGCGGCAAGATTCAC
>JAYPAW010000052.1:0-6569 GCA_038123915.1 Opitutales bacterium | reverse complement strand
GACCGCTGGGAAAAAATTAAGGCCGAGGAGAAAAAAGCCCGGGGAGAAGAACCGGATAAAGGTTTGTTTAAGAAACTTCCTCCCCAGATCCCTTCAACCCTCTACGCTCTCGAGGTCTACAAGCAGGCAGCGAAGCTAGGGCTTGAGGATTCAGGAGAGTGGGATAGTGTAGCAGTCATCGAGTCTGCACAGAATTTAACGGAGCAGGAGGCGGGGCGTATGCTCTTTCAATGGGTGGCTGCCTGCCGGGAAAGTGGAATTGATCCGGAGTCGGCACTGAGAAAATATGCATCTTCTCAAGTTCGTAAATTTGAAGAATCAACCGATCAGACTGATCCATAACTTGGAAACCACCAGATCAATAGTCCTCGATGTTGTGGGGGAGGGCAACCCGCAGAGGATATTTTGTGAAGTAAGAAAAAGTGCCCGTTCGAGAAGGATCAATTTAAGGTTAAAAAGACCAGACTTTGCCCTGCTGACCTTTCCAAGGAGGATGAGCTGGCGGATGGCAGAAAAGTTTTTGCATGATCACAAAGATTGGTTGTGCAGAAAAAGCCTCGAGTTCCCCAAGCCTATTTCTTTAGCCCAATATTTTCAGGAGGGTGGAAGGATTTGCTTAAGCCATCAAATGATCGAAAGAGAAGTCAAGGTAGTGGAGTCTGCTGAGACAGATCGTCCATGGATCCGTTTAGAAAATGACAGAATATCAATTCATGTAAGTGCAGGAGATCAAAAGGAAGCGATGATCAAAGAGGGGTGTCGCAAGTTGGCGAGTCAGTTCCTGCCTGGTTGGGTGGAATGGGCAGAAGAGTATACGGGACTAAAAGCCGGCAGGGTCCGCATTGGGGATCAGGCCACACGCTGGGGTTCCTGTTCGCATCGGGGCACCGTTTCATTGAATTGGAGAATCATCTTATTGCCCAGAGACTTGGGGAGTTATGTGATTTATCATGAACTTGCACATTTGGCTGAAATGAATCATTCCACCCGCTTTTGGACTAAGCTTGAGGAATTTGTGCCCAATGCCAGGGAGGTGGACCGATGCTTAACCCGAAATGGAAAAAGAATATTTTCCCTGGGAAGGGATCGGTAAGGTTACTTTTCTTCGGGGCCCAGTTCCCAACTGGATCGGCCCCCCATGGATCGCAAGTAGATAAGACCTTCACTCCCTTCCTCTCCCACATCCACTGGGGTGATCCGGTCGGGGCCATATCGTTGGTTTAGATCCAGTCCATAGGCCAGCATTTTACGGATCAAAGTTTTATTTCCGGAAAATGCAGCCCCGTGAAGGAGGGAGTATCCATCTTTGGCTTCCAGTTTTGGGTCGGCTGAATTTTCCAACAAATAGTCCACCATGTCTACTCTCCCTGCCACCGTTGCAACCAGGAGGGGGGTTGCTCCGAAGGTATCCTGTTCATGGATGGAGTGACCGGAGCTAAGCAGACTGTCTACGGATTTAAAATCGCCAGTACCAGCAGCCAAATGTAAGGGGTGGGAGATTTTCACATTCAAACTCTTGAATAATTCGACCAGGGATGAGTTGCCACTTGCACCCGCCAGATCCATGAGGTTCGATCCATAGGCATCGACCGCATGAGGATTGGCCGATAATGCGAGTAGGGTTTCAACGGTTTGGAGTTGGCCCCTGAGGGTTGCAGTCATGAGGGGGGTCTCCAGTTCGTCTGTACGGGCATCGACCTCGGCACCGTCTTCAAGAAGCAGTTCAACCACCTCCTGATTTTTTCCCCAGGCCGCACTATGCAAGGGAGTGGATAAATGGTTTCCCTGGGTGTTGGGGTTGCCACCATGCCTGAGGAGGTAATCAACAATGAATGGATTCCCTTTGTACGCAGCATAATGGAGGGGGGAGTGACCAAAACGATCATTTGCATTGATTAAGCCACCCATAGTTACCGCTTCAATTACTTCATTCAGGTTATCCTGAGCAATGGCGAGAAATAAGCGGGCATTGATCTGATCGATCCATTCCTGGCCAATCCGGTCTGTAAGTACTTGCCATCCATGCTTGTCGGGTTGGCTGAGTTTGAGATCTCCCCGCAAGATTCCCTTCTGATTTAAGCGGATAGATAAGTTGCTGTAATCATCAAGCCAGCTGATTTGTTTGAGCTGATCAAAGCTCAGACCATCAGGTTCACGGAGAGAGCGGGCTGCAGCCTTGGGGTTGAAGTCCAAAGCAAACCGATGATTGTTCAATAATTTTCTACGCTCAAAAGAAAGGGGCACGATAGGCTTTCCCAGCTTGATCTCACGGGTATATTCCGGGGAAGATATCCAAAGAGAATTTTTTGATTCAGTAAGTTTAAGTTGATGTGCCTCCAGCAGTGGGGAGAGACCCAAACCGGCATTCATACCGGCAAGTAGTTCCCGAAAGGCCAGAGGTTGGGCGATTTTCATACCGCCTGTCCATAAGAGATTGGACTGGGTAATCGACTGACCATTGGGGAGCGATATAAACTGGGTACTGGAATCTCCACCCGCTAACACAAAATCACCACTGGGAAATTTCAGAAGTTCCCGGGCACTCAAATCGAATCCAGGCAAATCAGTATCTGCACCCAGTTTGTTTCCGGACAAAAATTTGAGCACGCTGTCCACCGCATCTGTGAGAAATAACTGAAAACGACTTTCGGGTAGACTAATCCGGGCAACGAGAGGAGCATCTCCGGGCAACTGGTTGATCATTTCCAAAGAGATGGCTGATGGTTTCTCTGCCTTTTCTGAGAGCGAATAATTATGGGCTTCAATGGAAATACTCCCTGGTTGAGATTGGAGGAATATTCCAAAGGAGTCCTGCAAAAAAGGGTCCAACAGCGGAAATAGAGAACCAAGCAAGGTGTTTCCACTCATGCTCTCAAGCATTCTACTGTTTCCAGTTCCCTCCAGATAAAGACTTACATCCGCAGAGTGTTTAGCATGATTTGCCAGAGATGATGGCATTTCACTGGTTTGCTCAACTAAGCTGAGAGAATCGACAAAGGAGGATAGATCATTTTCAGGCGAAAGAGTTTGTATTTGCTGGGGAGAGAAGAGGGTACCAAGGAGGAAGCAAAATTCACCAGATCGACCTATTGCGAAAGGCTGAGTTGCACGCTGGTAAACCTTAGGATTGTTCTTGGATGGGCGAAGACCAAGAAAATCGGCCAGACCGCTAATTGTATCGTCAGCCTGGTTGATCGAGCTCGTCTTGAGGATTGCACCAAACTGGGGGTAGGGGCGTTCTCCTTCAACCAGGCGGACAAAAAATTGCAAGGGTTCCTCCCAGGCAATGCCGCTCTGGTTGGAATCAGAAAGCCATTTACGGATAGGAGAACCATTTTCTTCCATACGTTCAAGCAAGTGATTCCATCGCTTGTTTGTAAGAATTCCAGATTTGGAGATCATTTTTTCCCCATCCACACTAAGAACAAGGATGGAGTCGGCGGGTACACGACTCAGAGTGCTGATGGACGCACTGCTACGAGCGAAAATGCCTGATAAACCACCAAGTGAAAAGAGCAGAAGAAAGATAAAATGAAAGCGGAATTTGTGCATGTTAGGTATTCTTAAAGCTATTCAGCGTAATATATTGGTCAAATTATCTTTCCAATTTGCCTGCGACTTTCATATGGTTGATTAGTGTAATATTATGTTTACCGGAATTGTAGAAGGCGTTGGTGTAGTCAGGGACTTGAAAGAGCAGGAGGAGTCTTGGTTGCTCCAACTTGATCTGCCTTTTGCAGATGGAGACGGCCTGGAAGCTGGGGCCAGTCTGGCAGTAAACGGCTGCTGCCTGACCATGAAGGAGGATGGCTCCACTATGGGTTCTTTTGACCTATTGGAGGAGACCCTCAAACGGACGAATCTGGGTGATCTTGAAGTGGGGGATCGTGTAAACCTGGAGCGTTCTCTGGCGGCAAATGGTAGATTGGGCGGGCATTTTGTTACTGGTCATGTGGATGGCCCTGGTCATATCGAAATTTTTGAAGAGCGGGGAAAAAACCTTTACCTGCAAGTTCGTGTGGAGGAACAAAATGCGAAATATCTCGTCGATAAAGGGTGCATTGCAGTCGATGGATGCTCCCTTACGGTCTGTGAGGTAACGGATTTATCCTTTGCGGTGTGGCTTATTCCCCACACCCTGGACCAGACTAATTTAAAAGGGCGAAAGCCCGGAGATACCTTGAACCTGGAATTTGATTTACTGGCGAAATATGTGGAGCGGATTCAGCTTAAGGGATGAGTGATTCTTCTACACTTGATCCGGTGGAAGCTTCTCATGCTGTCTTGGAGGAATTAAAAAGGCAGAGAACAGAAGGGGTTCGTCATATTTATATGGAGGACTCAACCATCGACGGTTTGGAGCGACTTCTAGGCAGTGAAAATGCGAAGGAGACCACAAACCTGCAACCCGTGCCCGAGCCCACAACCGTTAAGGTTCCCTCAGTGGTTCAAAGAGTATCCTCCGCTCCCACAGTTGAAGAGAGCCAAACTGTTTCTCCTAAAACTTCTGCCACTGAGACTAACCCAAAGCTATTGAGCCCACCTGAGTTCTCCCTGCCTGAGGGATCGAAACAGGAGCAATGGGATTGGTTAAAGAATCGTGTGTTAGGGTGCGATGTTTGTAAGTCAGAGCTGAATCCGGATGCTCAGGTAGTCTTTGGGGTAGGAAGCTTGGACGCAGATTTATTTTTTTGCGGGGAAGCTCCGGGAGCGGAAGAGGAGAAGGCAGGTCAGCCCTTTGTTGGACCTGCCGGCGAGCTCCTTAACCGGATTATTTCCGCGATGGGCCTAACGAGAGAGTCTGTTTATATTGGCAATGTGGTGAACTTTCGTCCCCGTCATCATAGTTCCTACGGAAACCGCCCGCCCTCTGCGGAGGAAATGAGTTTTTGCCTGCCTTACCTCAAAGCACAGCTGGAAATTGTGAAGCCCAAAGTGGTGGTCGCCCTGGGAAAGACTGCCACGGATGGGTTGCTGGGAGCTGATCCGCAGAGACGTCTCGGCCAGATGCGTGGAACCTGGCACCAATATGAGGGCACTCCGCTGATGGTCACCTATCATCCATCCTACCTGTTGCACAATCCCAGTAAGTCCAGCAAACGCAAGGTCTGGGAAGATATGCTTTTGGTGATGGAAAAGCTCGGCCTTTCGATTAGCGAAAAGCAAAGAGGCTTTTTCCAATAATCTGGCTATTCTGTGGCTGCTGACTCCACCGTGCTCATTACCCTGGCGGGCCATGCTCCCTCGGCCGAACTCCTGCAATGGCGTGCGGAAGAGGCTGAAATATCCATTGCTGTGGATGGTGGATGGCTTGCCCATCGTCATGCTGAGGTAGAACCGGACCTCATTCTTGGTGACCTCGATTCCTGCGGAGATTTGCAGGAGATGGAAAAGATCTTTCCCCGTTCGGTCATCGAGCGGAGGCCCGATCAGAACCAGACTGATTTCGAAAAAGCCCTTGCCTGGCTGGAGCAACGGGGACTGCCGGGCCGATTAGTTATTTTGGGTGGACTTGGCAAGCGGACCGATCACTGCCTCAGTAATCTGATGATTGCCGCCCGGGTTGATCCATCCGTCGAGATCATATTTGATGACGAACATGAGTGGATACGCCGGATTACTCCTGCGTGTCCTCTCGTTCTCAGCGGGCGTGCTGATACCCCGATGAGCCTGCTTCCGGTAGGGGAGGTTGAGAGGGTGAATAGTTCCGGCTTACAGTGGGAACTAGTGGATGCTGATTTTTCCTGGGATCGGATGATTAGCCAGAGCAACCGCTGTGCAACGGACGAAGTAAAGGTATCTTGCCAGTCTGGCGTGCTTTACGCCTTCGTTTCCAAGGAGGCATAAAAAAACCCTGCCGAGGATGACCCGACAGGGTTTTGAAAAGGGAAGGGAAGTCCTAAGACTTAAACTGGGGAAGAAGTCCAGCTTCCATAGCTTCCTTGAAATATTTTTCAGGATCCTTTTTCCAGCGACGCTGAGCACTGGAGGACCAGAAGTAAACTGTTTTACCGTTGTACTCGATGGACTTGGACTCGGGGTTGACGATTCGATCTGGATAAATAGGGCAAAAACGTTGCTCGAGTAAGGTAACTTTATCTACACCTAGTTCTTTCTTCTCGGCATCGGAAAATTTTTCGGCAAGGGCAGGTACAGCTTTGATATAATAGGCAGTGGCTTTGTCGAAGGCTTTGACGCAAGAGCCACAGCAAAATTCAATCTTTTTTCCCATAACTTCGGAATATTCTTCGGGATCAATGTCGTCTTCCAGCATTAGGGCACATTTTTCAGCACCAAAAAGGGCTGGTTGCATGAGTAAAGCGATAAAGAGTGTAGAGATTGCAATTTTCATATCACATAATTTGATCAAAGGATCGGATGAATTCAAGCTTTTCATCCGATTTTCCTAAAAAAAACTCGGAGGGGGAAGGAGAATTCTTGAGTTGACCCAGTCCACTCTTAATCGTGCGATGAAAGAATGAGCGAGTCGGCAGGTATGAAAAAGTATCGCGAGCAGTTGGAGGAGTCCTTGTTTGAAATTGAACAGTATCTTGAAAAAACCGAGGAAT
>JAYPAW010000051.1:0-6797 GCA_038123915.1 Opitutales bacterium | reverse complement strand
AGGCGGCGATGACAACCTCGACCTCGGCACGCCTAAGAAGATCGATGGGGCAGGTGGCCTCGATTTCCTCGAAACCATGAAATAGAGGAACGAGGACTTGAGGGATCATTAGGTTTGAGGATCAGGCAGCTTTCGCTTTTTTGGGCTTTGATTCCTTTTTCTTTTCTTTCTTGGGAGAAGAACTTTTGTCCGAACTTCCAGAGTCTGTGGAAGAAGAACTCTCTTTGGGTTCTCCTCCGGATTTTTTCTTATAATCTGTTTCGTAAAATCCGGTTCCCTTAAAAATAAGTCCGGCACCTAATCCGAGTAGTCTCTTGGCTTTGCGTTTTTTGCATTTTGGACAGCTTTTGACCGGTGAATCATTCATCGATTGAAAGAGTTCCCATTCGTGGCCACAAGCACCGCATTGATAATCGTAAGTTGGCATAGTCGGCTATTTTAAACTGAGATTTCTAACAAGTCAGGAAAAATTCTTCATTCTTAAAACACCCGCATAGGCAATTAATATCCATGCTCCGATAAAGAAAGAAAGTCCATAAATGGGTAGTGCGAGTAGAAAAATTCCCCAAAAAGCAACGATGGGCAAAGCGAGGGGTTTCCAACCGTGAATCACTTGCTGAGTGATTCGGCGAAATTGTAAGGCATCCTGAAATTCCTCATTTTTTAGATATGCCATGAACGAAGACAAGAAAAACATTGGTGCGAAGAAGCCGGTTATGGCTAGCGGTAGGTAAGCGACCACCCCCAGTAATCCAAAGGTGAGAAAATAAAGAACCAGGCTGAGTATCCATCCAAGAATCAATGGAGCCCCAACAAACAGAACCAATAGGGCAAATACACGAAGCCCACCCAAAAATAATTCGGGCCAATTCATTTCGGACCATTCGGGCAGATCTAAAGATTGTGACCTTCGGAGCCTGCGCCCATATATGAGTAAATACCCAAGGGCAAAAATGTTGAGCCCCGGAATAAACGACAAACCACCTCCGAGAAGAACTTTCGGAATCCATCCCGGACGACTGAGTAATCGGGTACACACCGCTTCCAAACTTGGCATAGCTTCCATATCGTGACATGCTTTGCATTTCCCGCAAGCTATGATTTTTTCTGAAAAGCTAAAAAAATACCAAGAATTGGTTGAGAGGCGTTTAAAGACAGACCTGCCTTCTTCTTCGGAAAGGCCTTCCCGCTTGCATGAAGCCATGAATTACAGCCTGGGAGTGGGGGGGAAGCGTTTACGCCCCGTCCTCGTACTTGCTGCTTATGATCTTTTCCCAGGTGAACTGGATCCTATGCACGCAGCTCTTGCGGTAGAAATGATTCACACCTACAGCTTAATTCACGATGATTTGCCTGCGATGGACAACTCCGACTTACGCAGGGGTTCCCCGAGTTGTCATCGTGCCTATGATGAAGCCACAGCTATTTTAGCAGGGGATGCCTTGATTCCAGGAGCATTTGAATTGCTCGCTCATGGCTATGCAAAATGCCCTGAACTTGGAATGAAGTTGGTGGCTGTTTTAGCCAATGCTTCCGGTAGTAAAAAACTAGTCGGAGGGCAGATGGAGGATTTGTTGGCAGAGGGGAAAGAGCCAGATTCTGATACGCTGACTTTTGTCCATGCCAATAAAACAGCTGCCATGATAGAGGCATCTTTGGTGATGGGCTTCTTGATGGGTGCCAAAGGAAATGAACCGGATCGATTGGATTTAGTCTCCAAGGCAGGTCAATCTTTGGGCCTAGCCTTTCAGGCGGTGGATGACCTGCTTGATGTGACCTCGACTACCGAAAAACTGGGCAAGAATGCTGCCCATGATGATGAGGCAAATAAGATGACTTGGGTCAATATGGTCGGTTTGGAACAAGCGAGGGAGTTGGCCAAAGAGCATACCGACCGGGCTTTAAAAAGTATTGAGGCTGTTGGCGGAGATAATCAATTTTTACTCGATCTTTTTGAGTACATGCTTTGCAGGGATTATTGACGGATTCATATACATTCGGTGAGGGCTTGAGCTCCAAAGATTGGAGGGAGCGCCTTGTTGTTTCACGAGATTTGGGTACTGGTTTTGCCGCTCCCGGTGGTGAATTTACCCGGGCTTTATTTGAGTGGAGTTTATTGCCAGGGGGATGTTTTTTGAAAAGCCTGCTGCATTCCAGAAGGGTGGTCGAACTGGGTGCAGGGATGATGCCGTTTGGCTATGCGTTGGCCTCGGAAGCGGGTGCGAAAAACTTTGTCGCGGTAGAGCCTTTCTATGCTGATCGTCAGGAAATTGCACAGGCTGCATATGTGGAGGAGAGTATCGATGACTCTTCAAGGATTCCACGAAAAGTGGAGAGCAGTGATATGTTGGCTTATTTGGAAAAGGAGCCGGATAATCTTTTAACCATTCTAGCTTGCGGAATCGAAGACTGCATTTTACCGGGGGCAGATTATCGAAAGCGGGTAGAGGGAGAGATTGAAAGAA
This sequence comes from Opitutales bacterium, assembly GCA_038123915.1. Lineage (GTDB taxonomy): Bacteria > Verrucomicrobiota > Verrucomicrobiia > Opitutales > Seribacteraceae > Chordibacter. Next base: position 4,332 of record JAYPAW010000051.1, on the reverse strand, counting down.
CTCTGGAAGAAGATAGTTTTTTTCTTAGTTCACACAGCGATTTGTATCCGCAGGGACTTTTGCAAATGGAAATCCTTTTTAGCAGGCCATCGGTTCCCAATCTGATCGACCGACTGAGGTTGCATGGCAGGAAATCTGCATTTGAAAAGTGGCACGACATCCTGCCACCAGTGGAGGTTACTTAGATTGGGATGCGGCTGCGAGCCGGGCTTTCATAATTAAATACAGTTCCCGGCTAATCCAGGCATCGGTGGCTGCGTAAATTTGCTGAGATGGACTGAGCGGGCTTTTTTGCCAGTTCGAAAGTTGGGCAGACTTGGATAGTCTTTGGGAGAAAAAGATTGCAGTGAGGTTACGAAGCCCAGTCTGCTCAATTTTTAAGGATTGAGCCAAAGGGGCTAGATCTTCAAAGCCCGCAGGGTTGAATTCCTCGATTTTCTTCAAATTGTACACATCGTCCTTAATCGCTACCCCTGTTTTTACGATGTTTGGATCTTCTAAAATATCTATCAGTGGACCGAGCTTCATGACCGGATACAGACGAAAGAGAAAGGCTTGGTCGGCGGTGGCTAACTGAAGAAGGGCAGGAGGGTTATTGGGCCCTCGTTTGAAGTTGGGCTTACATTCGATGTCGAAGCCGAGGACTTTTTGTTTTCGTAGTTTGGTTACAAATTTTTTGAACGATTTATTATCGCTCGCCATTTGAATGGATCCGTAAAAACGAATCAATGGAAGTTCATTAATCTGGCTTTTTTCAAGCCTGCTGGGCAATTCCCCTTGGTTGGAACTAAGCATGGACATGATGATGGGGCATCATAGTTCCATAGTTAATCCATCATAGGCAAACAAAACTTCTCTTGGTAAACCTCGGGGCGAGGGAGCGCCAGGGATCCCAGGGATAGACTCTCTTACCGCATGTCTTGTGCCCGTAAGGAATTTACGGGTATGTGCACAGAATTCCGAAATATCTTCATCGGTTGAGTTGGGGTCGTGGTGAAAAATGGCAAGTTTTTCGACATCCCCTCTCGCTGCCAATTCCACACCCATGACATTGCTCGAATGACCCCAGTGTTCCCGGTTTCCAATCGATTGAGAGTGGGTGTAAGGAGCATCGAAGATGAGAAGGTTTGCCCCGCGGATAAAATCTAGAAAAGGGTAATCTCTTAAGTGTGCTGCATTGGTATGCTCGCAATCAGTGGAATAAACCATCGAAGCAGAGTGGCTTTCAATTCGATAGCCATAGGATATACCTGGGTGATTCTGCTTAAAGAGAGTAACTTTGGAATCGCAAACCTCTACAACATCTCCCTGATTATGCTCTTCGAAGGAAATCTGGGCTCCAAATGTATCGAAGTTAATCGGGAAATAAGGCTCCCTCATCTGTTCGCGAAGTACTTTTTCGACCCCTTTGTGACCCCCATGAAAAACGATACGGTTACTTGGGGCGTATGCTGGGGCAAAGAATGGTATTCCCTGGATGTGATCGTAATGGAAATGGGAAAGAAAGATATGGAAGGTCGCGTTGCTGACTTTTTGTGCCATGAGCTCTTTTCCAAGTACACGCAGTCCAGATCCTCCATCCAATATGAGGTAATCATCAGAGCCTGTTTCAACCTGCACACAGGGGGTGTTTCCTCCCCAGTGTGCACGAGTCCGAAAATTGAGTTTCGTGGATACAAATTCCTTAATCTGTCTTTCGGAACGAAGCTCATTTCCACGGGCGGCCATCAGAGCGTTGATAATTTTCTCTTCAATTTCTTGAGCCGTTGGAGCGGTTGGTATGGACCCACGGGTGCCTTTAAAATGAACTTTCATAGGGAAGACCCGTTTTTTTACATATGTTACTTGATTGCAACGATATTTTAAGTTTAGGACTCCTATCAAAAAATACTAGTTGTTAGCTTGATGAATCAGCTTTGCATGAGCATTGTAGAAGAATGAGTATCGACGAGAAACTTGCTGTGCCTTTTTATCGAGTTGGGCTCGAGCGCTTAACTTTTACTGAAATCCTTGAGCGTTTTGTTGATCCCTCAAAGAAAAGCGGGAATTTTCATCGCATTTCAGATATGCATGTCAAAATCGGTATGCCTATTAGCTTCCGCACAGATGACGAACTTATTGCGATCGATAAGGGTACTCCGGTTAGTGAGGATGCCATCCTTCATATGCTTGGTATTTTACTTAGCGAAAAACAAATTGCTTTGGTAACCGATGCGGATAAGCCCCAAGATGTCGACACTGCTTTTGAATGGGTGGAGCAGGGGATTAATTTTCGTCTCAATGTGTTTCGAGATCGGGATGGATTGGCTTTCGTGATGAGGGTACTCTCTTCCTCGATTCCAGCCATTGAAAATGTGGGGCTTCCTTCTGAAATGATCTGGAAAGAGATTACCTCTTTAAAAAGGGGGTTGGTGCTCGTTACCGGAGTTACGGGAAGCGGGAAGTCCACAACCATATCATCCCTGATTAACCATGTGAACCTGACCAGGAAATCTCGGATTATTACCCTGGAGGATCCCGTTGAGTTTATTTTTAAAAATGAGAACTCGATGGTTTCACAAAGGCAAGTGGGGCAGGATGTCCCCAGTTTTTCTGCTGGCTTAAAGAGTGCATTGCGTGAAAACCCAGATGTTATCTTTGTCGGGGAAATTCGTGACACTGAAACCGCCACTCTTGCCCTGAGTGCCGCCGAAACAGGCCATTTGGTTTTTTCTACCTTGCATACCCGCGATGCTAAAGGGGCATTGAGCCGAATTGTGGATATGTTTCCTGCTGAGCAATCGAAATTTATCTGCCTTCAATTATCCTTTAGCTTATCTTATGTGCTCAGCCAAAAGCTTGTGCCAAGAGAGGATGCTGCAGGGAGAATCTTGGTGATGGAAGTTTTGAAAAATGTACCTGCAATTGGCAATTTAATCCGCACTGGAAACTGGCAACAGGTCTACTCGGCGATGGAAACCCAGTCCAGGGAAGGGATGCTTACGATGGAGCAACATTTATTATTCCTGCATCAGCACGGAATCATAAGTCGAGAATCCGCCATTGCCTATGCCAATGATGCCAGTTTGATCGAGCGTTTGGGTGGGTAAGGAGGTTGGGTAATTTAATCACTTTTAATTCTCATGGCTCGATCCAAAATTGATCCAAGATACATAATGAACCGCTTAGGTTTTTTCCTGATTGTTGTTTTTTGCTTAGTTTATGGTCTTATTGCCGAAGAATCTTCGAATAAAGTTGAAACAAATAAAGAAAACACAGAGACAAAAAAAGTCATGAAGACAGAAGAGGAATGGAAAGCCCAACTTACTCCCGAAGAATTCCGTATCTTAAGGAAAGCTGGTACCGAAAGACCGAATGGGAAAATATATGAAGAGTTCAAGGAACACGGTGCCGGGGTTTATTTTTGTATCGGTTGCGATACCGAGCTTTTTTCCTCGAATGAAAAATTTGATTCCCATTGCGGTTGGCCTTCGTTTTTTGATCCATCCAAGGTGGAAAATGTGAAAACTTCGGTTGATTACTTACTCGGTTATCCACGGACCGAGGTGCTTTGTGCCGTTTGCGATGGGCACCTCGGGCATGTCTTTACCGGGGAGGGATTTGATACCCCAACGGACAAGAGATATTGCATCAATGGCACTGTGCTCCGGTTCAGACCCAATGTTGAAGATGATGACAATGTAAGTTCATCTGAATGAATGTAATCTAGATAAATTATGCAGTGCAAATAACTCTAGGTGTGATCATGAAAGCTTCTGCAACTATCCTGTTCAGCTTTTTCTTTACGAACTTGTGTTTAGCGACTGAACAATCCCTTAATGGTGCTTATGATGTTCGGATTCCTACTTACGATAAAAATGGAAGAATTAATTGGGAACTTTTTGCCGAGGAGGCTGATAATCTTAAAAATGGAGTCTATTCGGCGCAAAAGCCTAGAATGTTAATTTTGGATAAGCAAAGAACTGCCACAATTGCTCATTCAAACTCTGGTCTCTTTGATATTAATCAAGGCCATGCACAAGGTACTGAGAACTTATTCGTCAAGGGCGATGGATTCGAAGCGATTGGTAAGCCTTGGACTTTTGAGGAGAATTTTGCCAGCAGTAGGAATCGATTAGCTTTTTCAGAACGGGGCAAGATTGGCTTTGAGGAAGAGATTGAATCTGGGTTTGTTAGTGGCCAGGGGCAGAGTTATGAGGAAGGATCTTCCAAAATAAGTAATCCGCTAGGGCAACCTTATGATGAAAACATAACGGACGAAGAATTTTCCAAAGATTTTCCCACAACTGCATACGGGAAAAAAATAGATTTACTCGATCTAGGAGATGGAAG
>JAYPAW010000050.1:0-6837 GCA_038123915.1 Opitutales bacterium | reverse complement strand
ATGGCCAGAAGAAATCGGCGAAAAGCCTCCTCTAAAAACAATTCTCAACAAGAACATGCTCAGGAATCAGGTAAGGATTTACCTGAAAATGACTTAAGTTCTGCACCTCTGGAAAAGCCTCCTATCTTGATCGATAAGAAAGAACTGAGGGACGCCGCTCTGGAGCGGGCAAAAAATCGTCCGATTCGTGAGCGTATCCTCGCTTTTTTCCGCAGAGAGAAAAACAAGGATTACAAAGAAATCATCATTAACACGGAAGCTTTGGAAAGACGGGTTGCGATGATGGAAAATGGCATCCTTCAGTCCTTCGACATTGAGCGTTTGGACAAAGATCGCATGGTTGGGGCGATCTTTAAAGGAAAGGTACAAAACCTGGAACCCGGCTTAAAGGCAGCCTTTGTTGATATTGGACAAGAGAAAAATGCATTCCTGCATTACTGGGATATGCTCCCCGGAGCCAATAATGACCCTTCCATTGAAATTGTCCGGGAAAATAAAAAGAAATCCAGCGGTAAAAACGAAGCAAAGTCTGTTGCAGATATCCCGAGGGTCTTTCCCATAGGGTCTGATATTGTGGTGCAAATCACCAAGGCACAGATTGGAAGTAAAGGGCCGCGTACTACCACCAACCTCTCTTTGCCCGGAAGATTTTTAGTCCTTATGCCTTATGCTGGTCAGTGTGGAATATCTCGAAAAATTGAGGATCGTGCAGAAAGAAAAAGACTGAAGCGTATCATTGGTAATTTGTCCTTACGCGAGGGTATGGGCGTTATCATCCGTACGGTTGGGCAAAATAAACCTGAACGCTTTTTTGTGCGAGATCTTCACATTTTGATGCAGCAGTGGGATCAGATAGATGCGAGGATTAAAAATGAAAAGGATCCGTGCCTTCTCTACGAAGAACCAGATTTAATTGGATTAACCGCTCGGGATTTCCTGACCGATGATGTGGATCGTGTGCAAATCGATAACCGTGATGACTATACCCGGTTGATCGAAACGATCCAAAGAATATCACCTAAATCAAAAGCTAAGGTTGCTTTGTTCGAAGAGGAAATCCCCATTTTCCAAAGGTTCAATGTGGAGCGGCAAATTGAGCAAACCTTCATGAGGCGGGTCAAACTTCCATCTGGTGGAGAGATTGTGATGGAGGAGACAGAAGCCCTTGTTTCCATCGATATCAATACAGGAAGTCACAAAGGAAACCGTAAGGATGGTAAAAACTTTATCCTTCAGGCCAACTTGGAGGCAGCTGTGGAAGTTGCCCGCCAGATGAGATTACGCAACCTTGGAGGTCTGGTGATTATCGACTTCATCGACATGAAGAATCGCGGGGATCAGCGCAAGGTTTTCCAAAAGATGAAGTCGGCTATGTCGGATGATAAGGCAAAGCACAATATCCTTCCAATCTCTGAACTTGGCATCATGCAAATCACCCGCCAACGGCATGATGAAAGCAATGCCAGTGGCGTTTATGAATCCTGCCCCTACTGTAAGGGAAGGGGAATCATCAAATCTCCCCGTTCCATCAGTATTGAAATTCAGAGGTTGATTTCAAGTGCAGTCAAACGGGTGAAGGCTGATACCCAACAATCCATTAGCCTTAAAGTTTATTTACACCCTGCGGTGCTTCGCAGGCTTCGCGGACCAGACGCTTCCCTGCTTACCAAGCTTGAAAAAAACTATGATTTAAAAGTTACCTTTGAAGGGGCTGAAAGTTATCACATGGAAAATTATAAAGTCTTGGATGAATCAACACAGAAGGAAATCCGTTAAGTAAGGATAATCTATGCGACTTCTTGCCGCATTTGATAAATTCAAGGATTCATTTTCTGCAACTGAAGCCTGTTCGCTCTTGCATGAAGTGGCTCAAGAGCAGCCTGAAAAGATAGAGGTCATAAGCTGTCCCTTAACGGATGGAGGGGAAGGGTTCGTAAATATTCTTACCAACCAATACGAAGGAGAATTCCTTGAGGTCGAAGCTAGGGATTCTCTTGGGATGCTTAAACAAACGAAGATTGGATGGCTGTCCATCGAACGACTCAGTGAGGAAGTGTGTTTATTGTTACAAGTTCCAAGAAAAGGAAATCTTGCCATTCTTGAGATGGCTTCGGTTTGTGGTTTAAGTGATTTACCCAACGACCAAAGAAATCCTTGGCACACCTCTACCGTTGGCGTGGGTGACTTACTTAGATTTGCCAGCGATCAGGGAGCAGATGCCATACTTCTTGGAATTGGTGGAAGTTCAACCAATGATGCTGGCTTAGGTGCATTGTCTGCATTGGGTCTCGAAGTATTGAGTTCCCGAGGTGAAAAAATAACTCACCCATGCCCAAAAACTTGGAAAGATTTATTCATCAACGCAGACCCCAAGATAAAGCATTTACCCCCGATCATTATCGCTTGCGATGTCGATAACCCTTTACTCGGTAATGATGGAGCAACCCATCAATTTGGTCCGCAAAAAGGGCTGCAAGTAGATGACATCCCCGTATTGGAGTTGGAAATGTCTACACTGGTATCTCAATTATCCAAAGTTTTCCCGAAGGCATCCGAACTTTCTCTTTCCCCGGCTGCTGGGGCAGCTGGAGGGATTGGTTTTGGGTTGTCACTCTTAGGAAATACCCGCCTGGTTCCTGGTTTTGAGCTGGTTTCGAAGTGGCTAAACCTAGAGGAGCAGATCAGCAGTGCAGATGTAATTTTCACCGGGGAAGGAAGGTTTGATTCCACCTCCTTGAGAGGGAAGGGCCCCCATGAGGTATTAGTCCAAGCGGATAAATTTAATAAAAAGTCCTACCTTATGTGTGGTTCATTGGAAGATGGAATCGAAAGTAATCTTGCAGTTTCATTTCCTAAAACAACAAGTATCGCTTTCGGAAATGCTTCTTGGTCTCTGGAAAAGAACCTTCGGGGTGGGTCTGAATCACTCAGGAATCATCTTCGCCAAGTTTTGAATCAATGGACCACGGAAGATTTTCTGGAATGCCCAGTGACAAGAGAAGCACGGTTTAAGCGTATTCGCAGGTTGAAGAAGTTCTTGCGCCCCTTACCCAGGCGTTCGAATGTGCATCGATACCCTGTGCTGAAGTGGTTTGCAGAGACTGCATATAAGAAATCTTTTCTCTGGTCATTTAGAAGCAAGCCAATCCAATCTGCCCTCTTTTGGGGGATATGGATTTCACTCCTACCCATTGTTGGGATTCAAATGTTAGTGGTCTTTTTTGTGTCCTTGCTCGTACGGGCAAACCTCCCTGTCATTGTTGCCTTACAGTGGATATCTAATCCCTTAACGATGGGGCCAATCTATTTTGCTGATTACAAGGTTGGAATGACTTTGCTCAAGTTACTTGGGGTAGATTACCCTAAAAATAAGCTGCTTAGCCCAGAATATGACTGGGCTCATTTCTCTTACAAGGAGCTCATTCGACTACTGGATACTTTTCCTCCTATGTTTATAGGTGGTTCTGTACTTGGTGTCTTTTTCGCCGTAGTCACAGTCTTCCTTTACAAGCTTGTAAGTAAATTCTACAAAAAATAACAGAGTACATCATAATGCATAGAGTTGGCCTAAGTTTAGAAAATAGATTTCCTTTTTATCGTTTGGTTTTGGGGCTGATTGTATTTTTTCAATTTATAATCTCATCTTCCGCCAGCTCTCGAATCATGCTGGGAGTGGATTACCTGGAGGCCCGAAACTTCGATGTCCTTCAAGGTAAAAGAGTCGGGTTACTTACCCATCCAGCAGGGGTCAACTCCAAGGGCACAAGCACGGTGCTGGTTTTACACTCTTCCAAATCTGTAAAACTTACGGCTTTGTTTGGTCCAGAACATGGAATTTATGGGGATGAGAAGGCATCGGTTCCGGTGGACGACAAGATTGATCATCGGACCAATCTGCCAGTTTTTTCCCTCTATGGAAAATTTCGCAAGCCAACACCTAAAATGCTGGCAAATTTGGATTGCATCGTCATTGACCTGCAGGATGTAGGTGTCCGCTGCTATACCTATGTCAGCTGCATGCGTTATGTCATGGAGGCATGTTTTGAAGCAGGGGTCGAAGTAATTGTCCTCGATCGGCCTAACCCACTTGGCGGATTAAAGGTTGCCGGCCCCATGATCGATTCGGAATGGATCAGTTATGTCGGGGCTTTCCCAATGCCTTTCGTTCACGGAATGACGATCGCAGAACTGGCTCTTTGGTCCAAACAAACACCTGGAGTTTTAAAAATCGAGGAAAAGGTGCGCAAAAAAGGGAAGCTTACTTTAATACCGATGCAGAAGTGGGAAAGAAGTATGACTTGGCCTTCCACGGGATTAAAATGGTATCCCACTTCTCCAAATATCCCTACACTTGATTCCGTTGCCGGGTATCCGATGACTGGATTAGGTGCCCAGATGGGAAAGTTTAAACATGGAATTGGCACAAAACATCCGTTTAGGTTTCTAACTTATGAGGGGAAAAGCCTACCGGATCTTAAGCGAGCACTCGAAGAATTAAGATTAAAAGGCTTATCCTACAAAATTTTAGACACGACAGATTCTTCAGGTAAAAAGGTCAGCGGAGTGTATGTCGCGATCGACAACTGGTCCGAGTGGCAACCAACGGAGTTAGCCTTTGCAATGATGCAATTATCGGCCCGTTGGCAATCCCCAAGCCCTTTCCAGCAAGCGAAAAAGTCTGAAATAAATCTCTTCAATAAACATGTTGGTTCCACCGCATGGTGGGATCACTTAAATACGAGTGGGGCTCAGGTCAACCCAGGTCCATACTTGAAAAAATGGCAGGCGGAAGTGGCCAGTTTCAGAAGGCAAGTGAAGCCTTATCTCATTTATTAACGAATCAGTTCGTCCTGAGATAAGACCTTCAGGTGGTATGATTTAAGAACATCCTCTGCGGTGTCTTCATCTTCCATGGCAATGGCAACAATAGGCTTTCCATTAGGTTGATGCATGAAGGAGTACACATAGTGGATATTAATTTCCGCCCGTAGAAGTGCCTTGGTAAGAATTTGAAAAGAATCTTCCTTATCAAGTTCGACTGCTAGAACCATTCGTTCCGTAAAACTGATCGATAAACTTTTTAACAGGCGTGCAAGGTCTTTGGGGTAATTGGGTATGAGTCGGATGACAGCACTATCCGTTGTATCTAGAACTGAAATTGCGAGAATATCAATGTTCTCATCCTTCAACATAGAGACAAAATCATTAAGCCAGCCAACCTTGTGCTCAGCATAAATAACAAATTGCCTGATTGGCTCTTTGCCTGGACTTCGGAGGGTGGATGATCCTTCAGTTGGTTCGATCATGAAAGGTTTTCTTTCTAAGGGTATTTATTTCTGCACAAGTAATGAGAACTTGCTTCTTAAGAATGTTCTAACATGGTAGGGTATATTTGTAAAATGTTTCGATTTCTATTCTACCTTTTACCTGTTTTTCTCCTTTATCAAGTCATTTGTGCCAATGAAGGAACCCGTTGGATTAGATCGGATTTAGGGTCATTGATCGAAGCAGCCGATTCGGGAGATGCTTATGCTCAGGGCTTTTTAGCCCTTTGTCATTATCATGGAGACAAGGGGCTTAAGGTATCTCATTTAGAATCCCGTTTTTACGCGGAAAATTCTGCCAGTCGTGGACATTGGTTGGGAGACTTTGTATTGGGTAACTTGGCCAGGTATAAGCCCATCGGCCCAGATCCTAAAATGGTCGCGAAGTATTTGCTTAAATCGTTTCGAGATCCAGACGGTATCTTAATTAAGCAAGCAGCGGCAGGCGACCCCGTAGCCAGCTATGTCTTGGCAGAAATTTTTATCTCAGATGAAATTCAGACAATCCTGAATCCAGATATGAAAATGGCAGCTCAGTATTATGAGATCTCGGCTGAGGCAGGTTATGCACCTGCCTGTGTCCAAAGTGCACTGATTAAAATACATGGTCTCGCCAATTCGCTCACCAACGAATCAGAGGAGGTGAAAAAAGGGGTCTCTTTGCTTCAAAAGGGGATCGACCAAAAATTACCCTCGGCTCACCATTACTTAGGGGAGTGCTTTTTGGAAGGTCGTGGAGTGAACCTTGATAAGGAATTAGCCTTAGTCCATTTTCAGGCAGCTGCAGACCGAGGATATGGAGCGGCCTTACTCCGAGTTGCCGACTTTTATGCCTATGGCGTAGTGGGTGACCGTAAGGAAGATATGGCGATGGAGTATGTACAAAAAGCGGTCGATATTCATTACACTGGTGCCGAGGAAAAGTTGATGGAGTTACAAAATTTATTTAACCCTCAAACCGATTCCGGAGAAGACCTGGCAGGAAATACCTTACAGTCGAGTGATGTGACCGAACCAGTTCCACCGACTCCTCTCATCGTTCCTGAAAAATTACCTCCAACCCCACCCCGAACACTTCGCTTACCATCCGCTTACTCTAAGGAACTGGATAACGAACAAAAGATGCAGGAAGAGGAACAGGTGAAAGAGACCAATTTAGACATTTCAACTCCATTGCCATCCATCTCTCCGAATCCTAAAATTCAAGTTTCAGCAGAAGGCACTTCTATTAGCCAGAGAAGAGAAAGTGCCAAAAAAATTTACTGGGGGCGATCTTCCACTCTATTGCTCAAAGAAGCTGTTTCTGATTTTGAATTCTGTGCAAACCAAGGAGATGCAGAGTCTGCAAGATATCTCGGGATTATGTATCTTCGTGGAAAAGGGGTGAATAAAGATGCTCAACAAGCCTTAAAATGGTTAGAATTGGCTGCCAATGGCGGAGATGAGTTAGCTCAAAAAAATCTTCAATCCCTTCGTAAAATCGTAAAGTAATCTACTTTTGATATTTACCATC
>JAYPAW010000049.1:0-6838 GCA_038123915.1 Opitutales bacterium | reverse complement strand
CATGATTCTTCAGAAATTCGATGAAATCAAAATAGTATCCACGACCATCAATCTTTTCTGCCCGGGCAAAAGCTCTTTCCGAAACCGTGAGCAAAGCAAGCCCAGGTGGCAAAGCGAGTGCTTTTTGAGATCCCGTAAGGATTACATCAATTCCCCAAAGATCTTTCGGTATAGGTACAACCGAGAAAGAACTTACGGTATCAATGACTGAAATGACATCGGGGTATTTAGCCAATACTTTCATGATATCTTCCAGCGGGTTCATCATTCCACAGGATGTTTCATTATGAACCAGGGTAACTAAGTCGTACTCACCTGTGGAAAGTTTGCTATCGAGAATTTGAGGGTCGATATGATGTCCCCATTCAGCTTCCAATCCATCTGCTTCCTTGCCACATCGCTGAGCCACATCCAACCACTTGTCAGAAAAGGCACCACACATGCAGCACAATGTTTTCTTGGCACATAGATTTCGGACTGCACCTTCCATGACTCCCCATGCACTGGAAGTGGAGAGGAAAACCGGATCTTGGGTCTGAAAAAGCTCCTGAAGCTGTGGCTGGCAGGATTGATACAATTCAACGAAGTCTGGACTTCTATGACCCATAACACGGGTTGACATGGCTTCATAGGCCTGCGGAGAAACATCAACCGGGCCAGGAATGTGTAATTTATAATCAATCATGAGAAAGAGGGGCAGGGGAGGAAATTATTTCATGGGATAGATTTTTTTTACCTACCAGCACAAGTTTGGGTTCCCAAACCGCAGCCTCATCCGGGTTTAAGGAAACAAAAGTTAAAATAACCAAGAGGTCGCCCACTTTACCTTTGTGGGCAGCCGCTCCATTCAGGGCAATTTCTCCGGATCCCCGGGCAGCTGGTATACAGTATGTCTCAAATCTTTCTCCGTTTGTAATGTTGCCAACGAGAATTTTTTCGTGGTGCAAAAAACCAGCCGCATCCAAGAGGTCCTGGTCAATCGAAAGACTTCCAGAGTAGTCCGGATGAACTCCTGTGACTTGGGCACGGTGCAGTTTGGATTTTAAAAGGGTGACCTGCATATTTGGACTAGCTAAAAGGAACTCATCAAATACTTTCGGTAAAAAAAGTCAATGGATCAAAGGTGGCGGATGGGGAATCAGGTTGAAAGTGTGGTGAATTTTATTAGGTTTTGTACGATATGACGCAATCAGCCGGGTTAACTTGGGTAAGGCAAAAATGGGGCGATTTTGAAAGCTTTGTGGAAGGAGTTTTATATGATCGGGATCTATCTATCTCTGCCCGGTTGTTTGGTCTCTTTCTTAACCCTTTTTCCTATCTTTTTTACGGGATTGTTTGGTCCCGATTATTTCTCTATTCCAAAGGATTGTTTTTCCGTTCCACCCGACTGGATGCCTTGGTCATCGTGGTTGGGAATCTTACGATGGGAGGAACCGGTAAAACCCCTGTGGTGGAACGCTTGGCACGCGAGCTCGTTGCCAAAGGCCGAAAAGTGGCCGTGCTTAGCCGGGGTTACAAGAGTAAGGAGGAAGGATCATCTGAAAAACAACCTACGACTAAGGTGGTTAGCAACGGGAATAAGGTGCTACTCGATTCTGAGGAAGCAGGGGATGAACCTTTCATGCTTGCTCATAATTTACCCGGTGTTTTGGTGCTCACCGATAAAGATCGGGTGCGTGCTGGAAGGTATGCCATTGAAGAATATGGGGTAGATGTGCTGATTTTAGACGATGGCTTTCAATTTTTGCCGATGCAAGCCGATATGAACTTGCTGCTTGTGGATCAACTTAATCCTTTCGGGAATCATAAGTTACTGCCAAGAGGAATCTTACGAGAGCCGGTTCGTCACCTTTCCCGAGCCTCCTATGTATTAATCACCAAGTCTGAAATCGAGCCACAACTCGAGCTCTTGGAAACGATCCGAAAATATAATAAAAATGCAGAAATCATCCGTTGTGCTCATAAACCCAAAGTTTTTAGAGAAATCAATGGAACAGAAGAAAAAACATTAAGCTTTTTACTGGAACTTCAGGCGGGTGTCTTTTGCGGAATCGCTTCTCCTCGGGGATTTGAGCAACTTATTCATAGAATGTCTGGAGAATTGCGCTATAAAAAGCGTTTCCTTGATCATCACCGTTATGAAAAGGATGAGTTGGATCGGCTTTTTCAGCAGGCAAAAAATTCGGGTGTAGAGGTAATGATTACCACAGAAAAAGACGCTGTGCGCATACCCGATGATTTTAAACCAGTGATCCCTCTCTATTACCTTCGTATGGAGATTGAGATCGTAGAGGGATATGATGATTTTGAGGAAGCAGTGAGTTCGATTTGTGAGCTACGGCCGAGTAATCCAAAGGTGTTGAGGCAGGCCTCAGCAATTCCCGTAATTCAGGACTGAATCTACGAGGGCTTGCATACATTCTATCTTTGCGTTTGGGCGTATGCCATGACCGAGGTTCATGATGTGAGCAGGATCGTCCTTCATTGAATCGAGAATTCGGTTGGTTTCATGTGCAACCTGGCTGGCATTGGTCTCCATTAATTCCGGAGCCAAATTACCCTGAAGTACAAGAGGGGCAGGCAATCGCTTGCGGACCTCAGTCAAATCCGTGCTGTGATGTACGCCGAGTGCTCTGGTGCCAGTTTTTTTGATTTCACATAACCGATCTTCAGATGCATTCGCGTAAACTATGATGGCAAGCTCACTGGGAATGTTCTCAATCACCTTTTGAATCCAATGCAGGGAATAGTCCCAAAGATGATCAGTTGGGCAAAGGTTGTGCCAGCTATCAAAAATTTGTAGGGCGTCTACACCGCAACTTGCCTGCATTTTCAAGTATTCAATCAGTGCATCGGCAATTTTTTCCAGTAGTTTCTGAAAGGAAGCTGGCTGTTCTTTTGCCCAGGCCAGAGCTTTGGGGAACCCATCCGCAGATCCACCTTCAATCATGTAACAGGCAAGGGTCCAGGGGGATCCACAAAAGCCTAGTAATGCCTGGCTCTCACCCAACTCTTTTCTCAGGATTTTTAAGGTGTCGGATACATAACCAAGCTTCTCCTGGATACCTGCAGCGGACAGTTGGTCGATATCTTTCTCGGATTCGATTTTAGAGGTCATTTCAATCCCCCCTCCGTTCCTAAAATCATATCCTTGACCCATGGCTTCGGGGATAACCAGGATGTCGCTGAAAACAATTGCAGCGTCCAACTTAAATCTACGCAGGGGCTGCAGAGTTACTTCTGTCGCTAGTTCTGGATTTTTAACCATCTCTAAGAAAGTATGTTTTTCCTTGAGAGCTCGGTATTCAGGTAAGTAGCGACCCGCTTGCCTCATTACCCAGAGTGGGGGTCGTCCGCTCTGGTTAACTCCATTCAGGGCATCGATAAATAAAGATCGCCCACTCATCCTTTTTCCTCCAGCCATTCTCTGGGTCTTAAGTAAGATTGATATAGGTTTTCTTCGGGTGATCCAGCTTCCGGCGACCAACCATAAGCCCAGGAAACTTCGGGAGGCATCGACATCAGAATGGATTCGGTTCTTCCTTTGGATTGAAGTCCAAAAAGGGTACCCCGGTCATACACGAGATTAAATTCAGCGTATCTTCCCCTGCGGTATTTTTGAAAGTTCCTTTGTTTTTGTCCAAAAGCAGTGGTCTTTCGTTTTTCGAATATTTCGAAGTAAGTATCCGCAAAGCAGTTCCCCACCGATAGTACAAAATCCAGGGTCTGTTCAAAAGTTTCAAGTTTTAGGTCATCAAAAAAGATCCCGCCAACTCCCCGTGTTTCCTTTCTATGAGGAAGATAAAAATACTCATCACACCATTTTTTGAATCTTGGATAGAGGTCGGCTCCAAAAGGATCGCAGACTGATTTTGCCGCCTTGTGCCACAGGAGCACATCCTCGTGAAAAGGGTAGTATGGGGTTAAATCAAATCCACCCCCAAACCACCACTCGGCGGGATCATCCTCTGGGCCTGCTTCAAAATAGCGAATGTTTGCATGGCTGGTGGGCACATAAGGATTGTATGGGTGGAAAACTACAGAAACCCCCATGGCCCGAAAGGGGAGTCCACTTAATTCCGGGCGGTTCTGAGTTGCTGAAGGAGGAAGTTCCTGACCTTGGACATCAGAGAAATTAACCCCTCCTTTTTCCATCGCATCTCCTTTGGAAAATGCTCGGGTTATCCCACCTCCGCCTTCTTCACGGTCCCACTCTTCCTCGGTTTCTTTACAGATGGGATCCAGTTCCAAAAGCTTTCCGCAAATTCTTTCCTGCAAAGAAAGAAATGCATTTCGGGTGCTTTCTGAATCCAGTTGTTCAGGCATAGATAGCTACTCCCCGGGGGATGTGCGACTGGAAGAAGGAAGGATCAGATGAAACGGGGGAATCAATCCTCGTCTTCCTCAACCTCACGGTTGAAAGATTCCTTGGCTTCTTCGAGGTTTTCGCAGATCGCCCATTCTTCGCAACCATCGAGATTATTCCACATTTCGGCATCTTCTCCGGTGGCAATAATCGCCCCTCTCATAGGAAGTTTCATGTCCTCGATTTTCTCGGAAAACTCACCTACAACCTCAATCGCTTCTTCCTCTACTTCCTCAAGGGAGGAAACATCGATTATGATCTTGAGGATCCCTTCGTTGATGGTGTTACGGATTCGTTGATCCATATTCTCTTTGATGTCATTGATGACAAATGGAGAGAGTTCAGTGGGCAATTCAAAGAGTAAATAATCATCGATAAATTTGAAGTAGCGTGCGGAAGAATCAAGGTTCATAAC
Source organism: Opitutales bacterium (assembly GCA_038123915.1). Classification (GTDB taxonomy): domain Bacteria; phylum Verrucomicrobiota; class Verrucomicrobiia; order Opitutales; family Seribacteraceae; genus Chordibacter. The sequence continues at coordinate 2,057 of JAYPAW010000049.1, read as the reverse complement.
CTTGTACATCACCGCATCGGTTTTATTTTGATCAAAGGGCTTGGTGATGCAGTCCGCAAAGCCAGCATCGAGGGCTTTCTTTTGGGCAGCCTGGTCTCCCATAACGATCATACCAACCACTGGGGTATTGAGGACTCGATGATTGGTCTTAAGTTTTCTCCTAAGGTCAATCGCTGAATCTCCGGGGAGGGCCATGCTTATTAAGATGGCAGAGTAGTGGCTGTGCTCACACGCATCCAGGGCACATTGTTCATCTTTTGCCCCTTCAACCTGCCATTCACTTTTAGCAAACATGTCGGTAAGTTGCTTAATAATATTTGGCTTATCATCGACGACCAGGATTCGGATGGTATTATCGGTAACATCCAAGACTTTCGTACCATCCGCCTTTTTGAAGATATTAAAATCTGAGTCGCCCCGGGGAGCAATTTTGTTCATCCGGTATAAGCGACGACCAAGGGTGCGGATCAGTTTAAGAGCAACTTTTGGGTTTTTGGTGACAATATCGGCGATGCTTTCTTCGACATGGCGAACCTTAGATGGAGTCTTGGCTCGGATCGCTGCATCTCTCTTCATTCCAAGGATTTCACTGAGTTCACCAAAGATTGCTCCCTTCATGTTGATCTCGCTGAGTACGCGATTATCGCGAATGACTTCGAGGGTACCACTTTCCAGTATGCAAAATCCGGTTCCGAGCTCTCCTTCGGGCAGTACAACTTCACCCTCCTGATATTCTTGAAGTTTGATCATAAGTATCTCTTATCTTTGGGAAAACTCATTTTGAATCAATGCTAATATAGGGCGAATCATCGTTAAAATCGACCTTCTTATTTTATAAAGTGAATCGACAGAATTGGCATATTTTTTAAAACATCTTTCATGGGAAAAAGAGAACAAAATTTTGACTTTCTTGTTTTGGGTGGTGGAAGTGCTGGCTACGCCGCAGCCAGAACGGCTCATGAATTAGGGAAGTCCGTTGCCGTGGTCGACGGCGGGAGTGAACTGAGTGGATTATGTATCCTGCGGGGTTGTATGCCCTCCAAAACCCTCATTTACTCGGCAGAGATCCTGCATCTGGCTCAAAAAGGGGATATTTTTGGTTTTAACGGCGATAAGCCGGTGGCAAACCTCGCTGCCATGCAAAAGAGAAAAAGGGCGGTGATTAAGGAATTTTCGGATTATCGAAAGGAGCAATTGGAAGATGGTCGTTTTTCTTTGTATCGTGAATATGGATCGTTTCTCGATGTCCATACCATTCAGCTTACTGGCGGAGAGATTTTAAGAGCGGAAAAAATTCTTATCTCAACAGGTTCGGTGGTTCATGCACCAGATCTACCCGGTCTTGGGGATTGTTCTTTTAAAACAAGTGACGATGTTCTCGATTTGGATTACCTGCCTGAGGAATGTATTGTTCTTGGGGGTGGGGTAGTGGCCTGCGAATTGGCCCAGTTCCTCTCCAGGGTAGGGTGCCGGGTGGTTCAGCTTCAACGAAGTAAGCACATACTGAAGGACTTTTCTCCTGAGGCATCTTCGGTCGTGGAGCAGGCTTTTCGTGCAGAAAAGATAGATTTATACACTGGTGTATCCCTTCAATCTTTCGAGCAAATTGGAGAACAAGAGATCCGGGTAAAATTTGAGCATGGTGGTAAATCTCATCAATTGGAAACGGGCTTTCTTTTTAATGCTTTGGGCCGGAAGCCTGCTACTACAAATCTTGGCTTAGAAAAGGTTGGTCTCAATTGCAAGAGGAGTGGTCATGTGGAGACTAACCCTTTTCAGCAAACTCATATTTCAAATATTTACGCAGCCGGAGACTGTGCCGGACCTCATGAAATTGTTCATATTGCGATCAAACAGGGAGAGACCGCAGCCAGGCATGCATTCGGGCAACCCGTTCCTCCGATGAGCTACGAATCTTTACTTACCGTTGTATTCACCGATCCTCAAGTTGCCAAGGTTGGCTTGAGTCTGGATCAGATTAGGAACCTGGGCATGGAACCTGTGTCTGCATCCTATCCCTTTGATGATCATGGTAAGTCCATACTGATGGAAGCAAA
>JAYPAW010000048.1:0-6853 GCA_038123915.1 Opitutales bacterium | reverse complement strand
CCATCCAATAAAGAAGGAATTCGAATGGCAAAAGGGTCTGGCTCTACCCATCCACTTGCTTGAAGGAGAACATTTTGATTAGACGAAGTCTTATCCGCAGAAGATGCACTTACACTGGAGCGGGCACTCGGGTGAAGAATAGCTCGATGAACTGTTACTTCTGTTTCGCTAGATAACCAACAACCTGTGGGGTAGCAGATGGTAAGGATTAAAAGAAAACAAACAAGGGAGTTGCGGGAAAATTTAGAATTTGGAGATAGAGTTTTTGAATATAATTTTTGAGTATTCATTTTGATTTGAGTGCAAAATTTACAGGTAAGTCAACTTACCTAATAATAATGCAGGTTAATCAAATCTGAATGACTCTAAATTGGAGGTGTAATCTATCTTTAAAAACGCAACGAGTGGGAGTGACATTGGGGTAAAACTGACAAAAAGGTTGAGGGCGAAGAGATGGAAGGCTTTTTAAAACGGAACAAAATTTAAGCTCAATAGGGCTGGAATCTTTAGTAAAAGCTTCAAACAAATCTAGGCAAGGGTGACTGCAATTTGTTGTCGGTTGATGTTCATGACAAGACGAGCAGGTATCGCTAATGTTACTATCATTCTGACAAGGGCAACCAATCAGAGGTAAGGATAGTATCGTAATTAGCAAATATAAGGATTTGAACACGCGCAAATTATAATAGATAAATGAAATGCCCGTCAAATGATTCCTCTAAGGCACTCCATTAAAGGCTCGGAGCATGTTTCGACAAAGCCCGACAAGAGGCTTGCAAGTCATCCATTAACTCAACATAATGGATCGTTTGATTTAAAACCCCATGTATTGATATGTCTGACATCACTGACTCAACTCTCCTCGTAAAATCTCGCGACCAGCATGGTAGCAGTATTTCAAAAAAAATCCGTGCAGAGGGCAGCATTCCCGCGGTTTTCTACGGCAAAGATACTTTGAAGCACTACACTGTGGATGACAGTCAATTTAGGACTCTTATGCGTTCATCCGGAGGTTCAGTATCTTTAATCGAGCTTGATGAAGGCAATGGAGATAAAGAACTCGCGTTGCTAAAAGACATGCAAATAGACTCCGTAAAGGACTCTATTTTGCACTTGGATTTTGTTCAGGTTACGCGCGGACAATCTCTCGAGACCAAAGTCCCCCTTGAATTAGTTGGAGAATCTCCTGGGGTTAAGAACATGAGTGGTATTCTTGAGTTCCACCAAAGTGAAATTCTTGTGCGTTGTCGGCCCAGTCAACTTCCCAAAAGTCTCACCCTTGATATCAGTGAGCTAGAACTTGGTGAAAGTCTGCAACTTAAGGATGTGGCGGCACCCGAAGGCGTTGAGTTTGTTGCAGATCTTGATTCTAATATTGTCACTTGTGTTGGAAGTGCCAGTGGTCGTGCTGGAGCAGGTGAATCTGAAGAAGAGGAAGCTGTTGATGAAACAGCTGCAACTGAAGATTCCTCTGATTCTTCTGAAAACGCAGAGTCCAGCGAATAATATGCTCTTGTCCTTGTGAAGTTGATTCTTCTAGGTTTAGGCAACCCGGGTAAAAAATATTCACATACTAGGCACAATATCGGACATTGGTTTCTTGATCAGTTTGCAAATCTCAACTCCTCAAAATTTGAAACAAAATCAGATTTTTTAGTGTCACAGTTTCTTTATTCTCGAGTTAATATTTTTCTTTTAAAATCAACCTCATTCATGAACCAAAACGGTATTGGCTTACTCAATTTTTTGAAGATCATGAACCCTGCCAGTGATCAATTTTTAGTTGTTCATGACGAAATCAATCTTCCTCAGGGTAAGGTTAAACTTTCTTCCGGGAAATCCGCTGGAGGGCATAACGGAGTGAAAAGTGTAATCAATGAAATTGGTTATTCTCCTATCCGTATGCGAATTGGTATAGACTCACCCAGTTCTCCATCTGTGAGTATGTCTGATTATGTTCTTGAGAATTTTACCTCTTCTGAAATAGCAAATAATAATTCCCTCTTGCCCAAGTTAATTCATGGGATCCATCTCATATGTGATCGTGGATTATCCTTTGCAACAAACTACATCAATCGTTACCCTATTCCTTGCCCATCTTAATTATGACTACTAGAAAATATTCTGCCACAATTGTTATCGATCCTAGCGGAAGCGAAGGTTCCTCAAGTGAAATGATCCCTAAAATTAGCGAGATTATTGCTCAATCAGATGGGGAAGTCAGTAAAGTTACTGAGCTAGGTCAGCACGATTTTGCATATCCTATCAAAAAAACCTTAACTCGTGGAACCTACTTGCAGTTTGATATTTCTGGTTCCTCTCAGACACCCGACAAAATCAAGGAGAAATTGCGGCTCGAAAAAAAGGTTGATCGGGTACTGATCGAGTGCAGTAATTGATTTAATTACTACAAAATGGCCTCTCTCAATAAAGTACTACTTATAGGAAATCTGACCAGAGACCCTGAAGTCAGAATGATGTCCTCGGGGCGCCCTGTCTGTAATTTCGGTTTAGCATTAAACCGGAATTATAAGGATGCTGAAGGGAACAAAAAAGAAGAAGTAACCTTTGTTGATGTGGAATGCTTTGGTCCTCGTGCAGAAGCGGTTGGAAGATTTTTTTCTAAAGGCAGACCCATTTTTGTAGAAGGACGATTAAAATTAGATCAATGGGAGACCAAGGAGGGTGAAAAAAGAAGTGCCATCCGGGTAGTCCTTGATAACTTTGAATTTGTCGATGCTGGAAAATCAGACGGGCCCACTGCCACGGATCAATCAGCCAGACCTGTCACCTCAACTGAAAAACCTAAACCTCAGGAATCCTTTTCGGAAGATAATGGATTTGATGAGGATGTACCTTTTTAAAATTCCCTCAAACAACTCACATTATGGCACACTCAGAAATTTTATTATTAGAAAAAGTAGACAACCTTGGTTCAGAAGGCGATGTCGTAAAAGTCCGCCCAGGTTACGCTCGCAATTTTCTTCTCCCTCGTAACAAGGCAGTTCCATTAAATCTGGCCAACAAAAAAAGACTGGATGCTTTGAAAATTGCTCGAGCTGCCCGTGAAGCGGAGGAATTGCAAAATGCCCAGGATATTGCTGCTAAGCTCAGTGAATTAACCATCGCAATCGCCGTTAAAACTGGGACTGGAGGAAAACTGTTTGGTTCCGTAACTGCTCAGCAAATAATCGAAAAAGTTTCCGAGAAAGGGTTTTCTCTAGACAAGAAGCATTTTTCAAGCTTTTCACCGATCAAGAGCCTAGGTCAAACCACCATAAGCTTGAATCTTTCAAAGGATGTGAATGCTGAGCTTAAAGTTGAAGTTGTTTCCGAAAACCCGATAGAGGAAGAAGAGTAATTTTATTACTAGACCGAGAAGGGATTGGAAGAAATGTCTACCGTTTCGTCTCTGTCTAAAAAGAAGACTGATTCTTTTGGAAATACAAAAGCGTCTTCTCACATAGATCCAATCGATAAGGTAGAGGGGCGAGCTCTACCTAGTAATCTCGATGCGGAGCAAGGTATTTTAGCAGCATGTATCGTTGATGCATCTGGCGAAGTCATGAGCAACTGCATTGAGAAAGCATTGAGGCCAGAAGACTTTTACTTCACCAAGCATCAACTTGTTTATGATGCTTTGCTTGATTTACATAACGAAACCATCGAGCCAGATGAGATCGTACTCGTCGAAAAGCTTAAAGCCAATGGTAGTCTTGAGCAGGCTGGTGGACAAGAAGGGATAACCTCTCTAACGAGTCGCATTGATACTACAGCCCATGCATCCTTTTGGCTAGATATTGTTAAACAGAAGTCTCTTCTCCGAAAGTGCATCTACATGGCATTTGAGATGATTGACGGTGCGAACCAGCAACCTGCAAATGTAGAAGATTTTTTGGCCAGTTTTGAACAAAAAGTTTGTTCATTAGGAGAAGATCAAAATGTACGTGCATCCATTCCTTTCAGGGAACCCATTCAGCATGCCATGGAGCAAATCCAAAAAATGCTTTCTAGGGAAGAAACAGATGGTGTTTTGACGGGCTACTCTGACTTGGACGGATTGACAAACGGTTTTAAGCCTGGCGAGATGATTGTTTTGGCGGCCAGGCCCTCCGTGGGTAAAACAAGTTTTGCTATGAATATTGTCGAAAACATAGCCTTCTCTTCCAAGTACAAAGAGTCACCCAGGCACGCACTTGTTTTCAGTTTGGAAATGAGTGCGACCTCCTTGGCTATGCGTCTTATTTGTGGAAGAGCGAGGGTCAATATGAATGATCTCAGGAAGGGGTTCGTGCCTCGTGGCCAAGCTGAAAAGCTTCACCAAACCAGTAAAGAGTTCCAACAGGCGCCTCTTTGGGTTGATGATACAAGTGGGCTAAGCATCAATCAGATTCGTGCAAAGGCACGGAGGTTGAAAATGAGAAATAAATTAGATTTTATAGTAGTCGATTATTTGCAATTGATTTCTACAGAATCCAGGGTCTTGTCTCGCGAAAACCAGATATCCGAAATTTCTCGTGGACTAAAGGCTATGGCCAAGGAACTGGAAGTGCCTGTACTTGTGCTTAGTCAGCTTAACCGAGACTCTGAGAAAGAGCGCCGGGATCCTCGCCTTTCTGACTTAAGAGAATCTGGGGCGATTGAGCAAGATGCGGATGTAGTTATGCTCCTTGGAAAACATAGAAAAGGTGAAGATGTCCGAGAGATGGATTATGATGGCGAAGGAGATTCACCCGAAGAAGACTTTGAGCCCATCGTTTTAATTCTCGCAAAGCAAAGAAATGGGCCGACTGGAAAAATCAATCTTGCATTTCGAAGAAAATACACTCGTTTTGAAAGTATGCAGCAAGATCATCGGTTAAATTAATTATCCATCATGAAACCTTTTTTAGTGCTGTGTTTTTTCTTTCTTGGAATCTGTTTTGGATTCGCCGATGTCTCGTTTGAAGGGAAACAAATTTCATCGATAGAAATTGAAATTTTAGGACCTCCCACAGTTGGTGAATCTTATGTTAAGCAAAATTTGCAAATTGAAGAAAAAGGAAATTACTCAACAACCGCTATCGATAAGTCCATTCAGAACCTTATGGACACGGGCTCAATCAAGGATGTTAAAGTTTTTGTTGATCCTGAAATTTCTACGAAGGAGAAGGTTGCTCTTGTATTTAAAATAACCACTAAGCCTAGAATTCAGCAGATCATTTTTAATGGAAATGAAGAAATTAGTGATAAAAAACTTTCCAAGACAATTACCTCTCAAGTAGGAGAATTGTTTGATGAATCTAAATTAAAAGCAGATTTGATTTTATTGGAAGACCTCTACCTGGAAAAAGGTTTTTGGAACTCCCAAGTCCAGTATCAAATTACCTCTGCATTGGAGGATAATTCTCAAATTATTCTTAAGTTTGAATTTATTGAAAATGATTCTCGCAAGATTCGTAAAATCATATTTTCCGGAAACCAAGAGATTCCTGATGCTGAACTACTTGAGGTAATGGAAAGTGCTCCATGGAGATTTTGGAGATTTTGGTCCAAAAGGTCAAAATACCAACCACGCGTCCTAGAAGAAGATCTTGAGAAGGTTGCTCAAGCTTATCGAGAGAAAGGTTTCCTCGATGTACAGATTAAGCCTTCGGATATTTTAATTAGTCAAATTGGTTCTAGTCGAATTGATCTTGAAATTAAGTTGTTAGAGGGGAGTAGGTCTTTTTTTGGTAAGCAAACTGTTATGGGGAATGCAGTTTTTGATCAACAGACCCTTTTGTCGGAAACATTGCTTAACCCGGGAGAACCATACTCCCCAGCTTTATTATCAAAAGAGAGATCCCGCATAAAAAAAATGTACGGAGATAAAGGTTATCTGGATGCTCAAATACGGGTAAATAGAAAGCCCAACCTGCAAAACAACGAAATCGATTTAGATTTTCAAATCACAGAAAATAATAAATTCACCGTCAATAGCATAGAGGTGAAAGGAAATGAAAAAACCAAAACGGTAGTTCTTATAAGGGAGCTTGCCTTGGCTCCTGGGGAAACCTTCGATTTAACCCGGATGGAAACCAGTAAAGCTAGGTTGCAAAACACAAAACTATTTGAACGGGTAGATATCAGCGATGAACCGATCTCCACGGGCGATCCAGAACTTAAAAATTCTAGACGAAATATGGTGGTCGATGTTGAGGAAGGAAGGACTGGCCATGTTTCCTTTGGGGTTGGATTTAGTACTCTCGAAAAGGCAATGATGTATGCAGAGTTTCGTCAGGGAAATTTTGATATTATGAAATGGAGATCTCCTCATCGCCTGCAAGGTGATGGGCAAAAATTTCGCCTCCGCCTGAAACTTGGCTCGCGAAGCAATGAAGCTAGATTAGCCATTGAGGAGCCTTGGTTTCTGAACAGAAGAGTTGCAGCTGGGTTTGAAATCTTCAGGGAAAAATCTGATTATCAAAGCTCTTATTACGATGAACTTCGTGCAGGGTTTGAAGTTTATTTTAGAAAAAGACTTTTTGAGCTAGTAGAAGGTAGGCTCTTTTACAGCTTTGAGGATGTTTTGATTGAAGACATAGAAGATAGTCCAAGAACGAACTGGATTAAGAATGATCCGGCCTATTCTAGTAGCTCAAATGAAATCCAACGAACTATCTCTAAAGTTGGATTAACCTTAAGTCGGGATACTCGTGATGTTTTACTTTTTCCTACTGAGGGAAGTATTGTTTCGATCAGGAAGGAGTTTGCGGGTGGTATATTCGGTGGTGACGCAGATTATGGTAGATTTGAAATTCAGGGTGCTAGGTTTTTCAAAACATTTGATACTATGGAGCAAGTACTGTCGATATCTGGAAGAACTGGAACA
>JAYPAW010000047.1:0-6926 GCA_038123915.1 Opitutales bacterium | reverse complement strand
GCTGAAGAAATTCTTCCTGCCTCTCCATTGAATGAGAGCACTTCTCCCTCAAATGAAGGCAACAACTCGCAGCTTCCTCAGAGAAGTCTCTTTGAGAGGTTTTTTAAGAACCAAACCGAGTAAATCCACTTAGAATAAAGTGGTACCAGGGGGCGGACTTGAACCGCCGACCTTCGGGTTATGAGTCCGACGCTCTAACCACCTGAGCTACCCTGGCATCAATGTTTCACTATGAACTTTTGTAGCTTACCCGTCAACGCTAACAACTGTTTGAGTTAAATTATACTCTTTGGGCTTTACCCCTTGTTGGTTTGAGGAAATATACAGAATTAGAACTTATCGTGACCAAGCAAAATTGTACCATTCTAGTAATTGATGACGACGCGGAGATTCGCTACTCCCTGGACCGTGTATTAGCTCCCGATGGCCACTCGATCCTTACGGCAGATTCGGGAGAAAACGGGGTTGAGATGGCTGAAAAACATAAGCCTGACCTGATCTTTTTGGATAATCGGATGGGAGGAATTTCGGGAATTGAAACTTTGCAGCATTTAAGAACTTCTGCTCCCTCTTCCCTGGTTATTTTAATGACTGCGTACGGAACCACGCAAACTGCCATCCAGGCGATGAAGCATGGTGCATTTGATTATGTACTTAAGCCCTTTGATCTGAAAAAGCTCAAGGAGATGGTCGCCAAAGCACTGAAAGCCAGTGTCGATGCAGATAGTTCCGAAAGCGTGACCAAGCGACTCCTCAACCAAGAAGATTTCGAGGAAGGTATTGTTGGCAGCGGAGAAAAAATGCAACAGGTGCTTAAACAGGTTGGCCAAGTTGCGGCGTCGGAAGCCACGGTTATGATAACCGGAGAAAGTGGAACGGGGAAGGAACTGGTGGCTCGCTGTATCCATAGACACAGCCACCGCTCGGGCAGCCCATTTCATGCGGTCAATTGTGGTGCCATACCGGAAAACCTGATCGAAAGTGAACTTTTTGGACACGAAAAAGGTGCCTTCACCGGGGCAACCGAGGCTAAAGCCGGTCAATTTGAAGTATGCCACGGCGGCACTCTATTCCTCGATGAGATTGGAGACATGGGGCTCCCCACCCAGACCAAAATTCTACGTGCCATCCAGGAGGGGGAAATTCAAAGAGTTGGCAGTACTAAAATCAAGAAAGTCGATGTGCGTCTAATTGCGGCCACCCATAAGAACCTTGAAACGATGGTGCAGGAAAAGAGTTTCCGTGAAGACCTCTACTACCGTTTAAATGTGGTTCGCATTGAAACACCGGCTCTTCGGGACCGAATGGAGGACCTGCCTGAACTGGTTGATTTCATGCTCGTTCGCTTGGATAAAAAGTTTGCCACTGGAATTAAAGAAATCTCAACCGAGGCAATGGAGATTCTGAAGAACTATCCCTGGCCGGGTAATGTAAGGGAGCTCGAAAACGCCCTTCATTCCGCCTCCGTGATTGCTAAAAGTAAGCGCATTCTTGCCAAGGACCTACCCAAAAGTGTGTCTTCGAATAATCCTGTTCTTCCTGGAGCACATGATCAGGAAGTACAAAGCAAGGAACCTCCCTCCGTATCAAAACAGCAGCCCGATGAACCAAAAAGTTCCACAACCAAGCAAGTGCCTGAGGTTTTTGGGGATGCATCCAGCACATCAGCCAATCAAAGCGCGGAAACTAAATCCCAAAGCGGGCCTCCACCGTCCTCCATTTCAATCGATGAAAGTTTTGATATTTCCTATGCTCACCTCCGGGCTCAAAATGATAAAAACTTATTGGAGTGCATGGAAAAAGAAATCATCCGCCGGGCTTTACAGGAATGCGAAGGAAACCAGGTAAAAGCCTCTGCCCTTTTGGGGATCACCCGTGCCACCCTGCGTAAGAGAATAGATTGTTTTCAGATTAGATATTGATCACGAATTTTCCTTTTGGTTGCTTGCCAAAAGAAACCTCATCGTTCATTTCTTAAACATACTCGAGTTAAATGAATCAACTTCCAAGAATTGTACTTACGGGAATCGGCCTGACCTGCCCATTGGGAAATGATTTGCCCACCTATCGTGCGGCCCTCCTCGAAGGGAAAAGTGGAGTTTCCTTATTCCCTGTGCGAAACATGGGTGAGCAACCTGCAGGTGTTTGCGATTTTGAACAAACGAAGTACCAAAAACGCAAGGAAATCCGGGTAGGCACACGGGCGGGAAGCATCGCAATCTACTGTGCGAATGAAGCCATCAATAATGCAGGTCTCGATCTTGAAAATATAGACTCCTCCCGTATCGGTATCTACCTCGGAATTACTGAACATGGGAATGTTGAGACCGAGACAGAAGTTTGCTCCTTATTTGATCACTACGATGAGGATGTAAAGTACTGGACGCATCATCATAACCCCCGCACGGTTGCCAACAACCCTGCGGGTGAAATTACTGTAAACCTAGGTTTAACTGGCCCACATTACACAATTGGTGCGGCCTGTGCTGCCGGCAATGCCGGAATTATTCAAGGGGTTCAACAACTTCGCTTAGGAGAATGCGACTTTGCCTTGGCTGGTGGTGTCAGCGAAAGTATCCGTGCTTACGGAATCTTTGCCGGATTTAAAAGCCAGGGTGCCCTGGCGTCCCATCCCGACCCCACCAAAGCCAGCCGGCCATTTGATCAGGATCGAAATGGAATTGTGGTGAGTGAGGGCGGTTGTATCTATGTCCTTGAGCGCTTGGAAGATGCCCAGAAAAGAGGAGCTCACATTATTGCTGAGATCGCCGGTTATCGAATCAATTCAGATGGCACAGACTATGTCTTACCCAATCCGGAAAGGCAGGAGGAATGTATGAGGCAAGCCCTTGCCAATGCAAATATGCAACCCGAGGACATTGACTTGGTCAGCACCCATGCCACCTCCACTCCTCAGGGAGATGAGCAGGAATGTAAAGCCATCCGCAATTTATTTGGGGAGAGCACATCCACCCTGGTAAATAATACCAAAAGCTTTATTGGACACTCCATGGGAGCGGCAGGTGCGATTGAGCTCGCTGGAAACCTTCCTTCTTTTGAGGATGGCATCGCCCATGCAACCATCAATGTGGATAATCTTGATCCCTCCTGTGCCTTACCTGGTCTGGTGAAGGATAAGCCGGTGGAAAAGCCTGGTGGCATAAATGTCATCCTTAATAATTCTTTTGGAATGCTTGGAATCAATTCAGTTCTTATCTTGAAAAAGTTTGAAGCGTAAGGTAGATATCTACTTACAGCTCAAATGGATAAAGAAAAAGTCAAACAAATCGTACTCGATATAATTTCGGAAATCGCTCCTGATGAAGACCTTAACGATGTTAAGTCTGACATCCGACTCAGGGATCAACTCGATTTAGATTCCATGGATTTCCTGGATATTGTTATGGAACTTCGCAAGCAACACGGTATTGATGTGCCCGAAGCTGAGTATCGCGAGTTGGAATCTTTGGATAGCTGTGCCAACTACCTACTCCCTAAATTCGAAGCTGGAGCGGCTGCCTAATTTAACGATCCGCCTTTTCAACGGGCATTTATTCCGATAGCGACTTCCGATCACGCCCTCTCATCTTCCACAGATGTACTGATTATAGGGGCTGGACTTGCCGGCTTAGCTGCTGCCGCCAGGCTTGCCATGTTTGGCAAAAAAGTGGTTTTACTGGAAAAGCATTATGTGGTGGGAGGCTTGAATAGCTTTTATGCGCGGCAAGGTAAAAAGTTTGATGTCGGTCTGCATGCTCTAACCAACTACCCATCCCCCATCTCCGGAAAAAAATCTCCCTTACTCAAGCTGCTCAGGCAGTTACGAATTTCCCTGGACGATCTCGATCTCCTTCCCCAAAGCCGCTCTCGTATTACTTTTGGAGACTGCTCCTTATCGTTCAATAACGAGTTTGAATATTTTTATAATCAGGTGGCCGAAAAATTTCCGTCATCGATCCATGCATTTTCTCGTCTTTTACAAAAGATGGAAGATTTCCCTGCCTATCAAGTTGATGCTCCGGATCTTTCAACCCGAACCATTCTCGCAGAATCCAAAATCGATCCCCTGCTGGCAGAAATGCTTCTCTGCCCAACCTGCTACTACGGCTCCGCCCTACCCAATGATATTGATTTTGCCACCTTTGTGATGCTTTTTGATGCAATCTTCAGGCAGGGCTTATGCCGTCCAAAATTTGGCATAAGAGCACTCCTCGATCCTTTGGTGAAAAAGCTCAAAGAGCTAGGGGTTGATCGAAGAATGAACTGTGCGGTTCAATCGATTCAATCGACTGAAGATGAGGTTACTGAGGTTATTTTAGCAAATGGGGAGCACATTCAGGCCCAACAAATCATTTCAACCTGCGGAGTAATTGAGACTGCAGAACTGCTTAACCAACCCGTAATTGAGCCAGAAAAGGCCCGTACCGGTGAATTTAGTGTGATCGAATCCATCCGAGTGTTTACAGGACAACCCAAAGATTTTGGATGGGATGAAACCATTGTCTTTTTTAATGAATCGGATCAATTTAATTACAACTGCCCGGAGGGGTTGGTTGACTTAAAATCAGGTGTCATTTGCATGCCAGATAATTATGGCCCTGCCTCCGATAGCCAAGATTCCAAAATAAGAGTCACCCATCCGGCAAACTTCTCAAAATGGACAAACCTTTCAGAAATTGAATACTCCGAACAAAAACTTCATTGGGAAAGCACCCTACTTGAAAATGCGTTACAATACCTACCCAATGGAAAAGATTTATCTGGGAAACTGAATGAGCAAACTATACTCGTTGATACCTTTACGCCAAAAACCATCAAAAGATTTACCAGTCATGTGAACGGCACCTTGTATGGCTCTCCGACCAAGCGAAGAGATGGATCCACTCGATTCAAAAACTTGTACCTCGCAGGAACAGACCAAGGATATGTCGGTATTGTAGGTGCCATGCTTGGCGGAATCGCTGTCGCGAACAACCAGATTCTTCGTGCAAGCTAATACGGACGAGCCTGCAACCTCTACATAATTTCCTGAATCAAGCCCTCCTGAATCTCGGCTAAAACAAGGTAAGTTAAATAAAAAGGCTGTAGCTCGCTCGATTTCTGGGAAAAAGAAACCTCCCCAGTTTCGAGTTCCACATCTGTAAGGGCTCCCAAATATTGTTCCCTGACATGCATTCGTATTTCCGTAATCGCCCGGAGTACCAGCTCCGCATCCTCGTCATCTAGCTCCACATAACCATGGGCAAATTTAGCACTGTTTAGTAAGCGGGCCAAAGCCTGTCGATCTTGAGCAAAGTCCTCCCCCAAGCTGGATTCCCAAGAATCAACCAAATCACTGTCCTTCTCATCAAGGTACGGGAAAGCAGGTAAAGATCGGTTCCTACACTCGGAAAAGCACTTCACGATCAAAGGTGCGAGCCCTCGGGTAATTCGGGAGTCTACCCTTAATCGAAACTCAATCATCCTTTTCCAAAATGGTTTGCAGGTGCCAATGCTGTAATTGATATGCAAAATTTTCTGCTTTTTCACGGTTCCCGGACCAGACAATCGAACGCCCCAATTCATGAACCTCCCTCATGTGTTTGGTGGCCTTAGTCTCATTAAAACCAAGAACTTTTTTAAAAACCATCACCACATAACTCATCAGATTTACTGGATCATTAAGCACAACCACCCGCCATGGAATATCCAATGAAGTATCCTCTTTGGTCTCGGTTTTAGTGATGGTTTCTAAGCTCATACAGGTCGTAAACCCTGTACTCTATTGGAAATTGTCTGATAAACGAGAGGATTTTTAAACTTTACGGGCTTGCTTGTTTCCCGAAAGCAAGTTTCCTAAAGAGATGCTTAAAATACCATCCTTTATCTTAGGAGGAATCCTTATCCTAACTGGCTTGATCAGTTATCTTGTTCAAGACCCCAGCCTTTCCATTAAGCTGACTGGCCCTTGGGCAAGTGATGCGGAGTTCGTTCTCTCAGACGGTGATCAGGAAGTCATGCTCGACTTTATGCCCTGCGATGACTCAGCAGGTGAAAATGTCTGGTGGATTGTACATAAATTAAACGAAAGACATGCGAAGGAGATCAATGAAAAGAATAACGCCCGCAAGGGTGGAAGACTGGATGGCGACCTTCAATCCTTTTGGTATGCGAGTTCCACTGGAGAAACTCTCGGAGGACTCCTCCAGGAATCAGAAAATTACAGCAATGCCGGCACGGAAAATTACGAACCAATTGAATGGCCAGAGATTGATGTGGAAAAAGCCAAGTTACGCTTTATTTACAACAACCTGGGTGGCACAGATGGACCCGTCACCCTGACCTCTACTAACTGGGAAAATGTACTCAACGCACCTGAAAATGGAGAATCCCTTGAATTTGGTAAGAGTTGGACTGCTTTTATTCCTGGAATTATCGGTTTGATTCTTATTTTATTGGCAATAGCTGCTGATAAGGCACCCAATGCTAAAAAGCACATCATGCATGTTGCTGTACTCATTGCCCTGCTCGGTTTTCTGTCCATAGCCAAAATGGTGTTTGGAGCCTTTGCTGAAATGAGTTGGTGGAGAGGCGAGCCTTACCTCATTTATGATGCCTCCAGCTTAAAGCCGACCAGCATGCTTCTTTCTGCGGGTCTCCTTCTCATCTATGTGATTCTATGCGTAGTTTCCTTTATCACTGCACGCAAGGAAATGGCCGCACAGGCGGCCCGGGATGCTGCCAAAAAAGCAGCCGTGCTCAAGAAGGCTTCCATGCGTAAGTCTATCGATGATGAAGCCAAGCCTAAGGATGATAAACCTTCCGATCCCAAAGCATCTCAAGCAGGCTCTGAATCCAAAAAGGATACCGATGGCAAAGCTACTCCTAGTGCTGATACCAAGGCACCTTCTGGCACGCCTAAGGACTCTGACCGACCTCAGAAAGCA
>JAYPAW010000046.1:0-6939 GCA_038123915.1 Opitutales bacterium | reverse complement strand
CTGCGACCCGCGAAGCGATGATGCGGCGGGAGGACCCAACCAAATTCATCAAGGAACTAACCCAGGATCGGGCGAGGTTAAACCGGTTAAGGGAAGACATTATTTACGACAAAACGCTCATTAAAATAGCCGAGTTATCCAAAGAACGAATTTGCGACATCGAGGGCGAGCATACACACTGATCTAATTATGGGTGCTTATTTACCACTTCCTTATGTATATGAACGCGAAGGCCGCCAGGAGCGTGCCTGGGATATTTACAGCCGCCTTCTTAGGGACCGTATCGTATTCATCGGCACACCGATTGATGATTATGTAGCTAATTCCATCATTGCACAGTTACTGTTTTTACAAATGGAAGACCCCAAGAAAGATGTTCACTTGTACATCAACTCTCCCGGGGGGAGCGTTTCAGACGGGATGGCGATCTACGATACGCTCAATTTCATGCAGTGCGATGTGGTTACTTATTGCATTGGAATGGCAGCCAGTATGAGCACAGTTCTCCTTGCTGCCGGGACGCCTGGCAAAAGGTATGCCCTTCCCAACAGCCGGGTAATGATCCATCAACCGAGCGGTGGAGCCGGCGGACAGACCTCTGATATCTCGATTGCGGCAAAAGAAATTCTGCGCTGGAGATCGACCATAAATGAGGTTCTTTCCCAGCACAGTGGAAAATCTGTGGAGCAAATCGAGAAAGATTCTGACCGAGACTACTACATGTCTGCCGATGAAGCGAAGGCGTACGGATTGGTGGATGAGGTAATCTCCAAAAAGCCAAACGAATAAATTTCACTCACCATGGCTAAGGCAACCAAGATCAACTTCTGCTCGTTTTGCGGCAAACCGCAGGGCGAAGTACGTAAAATGATCGCCGGTCCTGCCAGTGTATTTATCTGCGACTCCTGTGTAAGGGTATGCAAAACGATAATTGACCGTGAGCTTGGCGAGAAGGAACCAGCCAAAAAAAGTAGCGGCAACCGCCCGGCCTTCAACCTCGTAAAACCGAAGGCCATCAAAGACCACCTCGATGAGCATGTAATTGGGCAGGACCACGCCAAGAAAGTCCTCTCGGTAGCCGTTCACAACCACTACAAGCGCCTATCTTTGCAGCTAGGCACACTTGATCAGAAAAGTGGCCCAACATTCCTCCCTGCAGATCTGGACGATGTGGAGATCGAAAAGAGCAATGTACTTTTGATTGGCCCGACTGGAAGCGGAAAGACTTTCCTTGCCCGGACCCTGGCCAAATTACTTGATGTGCCTTTTGCGATTGCAGATGCCACCACCCTCACCGAAGCTGGTTATGTCGGGGATGATGTCGAGAATATCGTACTCCGCTTACTGCAGGCAGCCGATCATGATGTGGATCGTGCACAATGCGGAATCGTCTATGTGGATGAGATTGATAAGATTGGTCGTAAAACAGATAATGTTTCGATCACCCGTGATGTTTCTGGCGAAGGCGTACAGCAGGCTCTGCTCAAGATCCTGGAGGGTACGGTTTGTAATATCCCTCCGCAAGGCGGACGGAAACATCCGAACCAGGAGTATGTACAATTGGACACCTCCAATATTTTATTTATCTGCGGAGGGGCTTTTGTCGGACTGGACGGTATAATCGACCAACGAAAAGGGAAAAGGAGTGTCGGTTACACGACCGAAGAAGTTAAGGAACCTGCAGAGATTCTCGCAGATGTGATGCCCGAAGATCTAGTGAAATTTGGACTGATCCCAGAATTTATTGGGCGACTGCCAGTTATTTCAATTTTGGAAGAGTTAACCCGCCCACAATTGGTTTGCGTACTCGAACAGACCAAAAACTCTCTTCTTAAGCAGTACAGAAAGATGTTTTTACTGGAAGGAGCTGAGCTTCGTTTCACCCGGGAAGCCATTACCGAGATTGCAGAACAAGCCCTTACTATGAAAACCGGAGCCAGAGCCCTACGCTCCATCATGGAGTCGGTGATGCTCGATGTTATGTATGATTTGCCAGCGATGGATGAACCCGTTGAAGTCGTGATCAATGCGGGTGTGATTCGTGGAAAATCCAAAGCCAAGATCGTTCGAACTCAAGCCAAGAAGCGCAACGCGGCCTAATCGGGATTCCAATCTTCAGAATTGGATCACACTGTTTCTCTGATTATTTTCAGGACGATAGTCCCTGGTGGATTTGGGCACATGTAGTTTGGCACTTATTTCCAAAGTACGATCCAGCTCACTCCCCTGGATAAATATTTTTTCGGAACGAACCTCTCCGGGGGCGAGGTTATTGATAAGAATATTTTTCTTTAGGCCCAAATAATTTAACTCCAGGTCCAGGTTACCTTGCCAGGTATTCCCAAGGTTTTGCACCATCACCTCGAATGGAATGGTTCCCACAGGGCTCGAAGGTGTCTCGAAGTGATACCCAACTAAAGCCGGATCCGAGTAAGATGGATTATTTCTGTTTTCCAACCTCGAAAGACTGAGAACTCCATGACCAGATACCGGATCAAAACCGGGTTTTTCTGCTTCAACTGTATGAGAAAGGACAGCATCCACGATCTGAGTATTGGAGAGCCCAGGGTATCGAGATCGTTCCACTGCAAGAGCAGCACTTACCATGGCACTTGAAACCGAGGTGCCACTAAAGTTTGATAAATCACTCTGATCCCAAGCCGTCAGGACACCTACCCCCGGAGCTGCAATATCCACTTCTTTCCCATAATTTGAAAAGCTGGAAACCCGACCACTTGTACTGATCGAGCTTACCCCAACCACTCCTTCATAAGCTGCGGGATAGTTGACTATGCCAACACCTTCATTCCCGGTAGCAGCCACCACGATAACATCGCGAGAAAGTGCATATGAAATCGCATCCCGAAGAACTGAACTGCCCTGCTCTGCCCCAAGGCTTAAATTAATCACCCCCGCACCATCCTCCACCGCGGCAATCACTGCGGTAGCTACAGTGAAGGAATCAGCCAGGCCTGATGCGTCGATCACTTGATAGGATAAAATTTCACATCCCGGGGCAATACCTTGATAGGATTCTGTATTTCCTGCGATAACTGATGCTAAAGCTGTACCATGGGCATTTGCCACCTCGTCCGTCGACCCCGATGCCTGATCCAGCATATTTCTGTGGTGAATCTGAGCACCATTCAGGAAAGGATGCGAAGAATTTACCCCGGAATCCAAGAGGGCTAATTTAACTCCCTTACCAAACCCGGTTCGCCCAACCTCACCTCCCATCCAGTCGATAAATGAATCCGAAAAACTGCTTTCCTCTGTGTGAACCAAATCCCTTGGCGGAAGCGGGATTCTCAATGGGTGGTTTATCGAGATATGATCATCTTTTAAAAAACGCTCAAAAAAAGGAAAGGCCAGTTTGGGGTTGGTTACTGAAAAACGGGTTACACCGAGCTTCGGAAGGTAATCCTTAACTGCGAGGCCCATTATACCTGGATCTTTTAGAAGGGACTGGCTTTCATTAGGATCCAAAGCGATCAACCAGTCGTTCCCTGGATTTACCTTTTTTAAAAAAACCTCAAAATCTTCTTCCGTAGACTCTCCATTCTGATCAATAGGAGGATGTAGATCGTTTACATGTTTATGCCCCAGACCACTCCATGGCTGCTGAAACCCATTGGGCATTGCCCCAATTTCATCCAAAGAGCTTGAATCAAAAGAATTCTTTACTCCCAAGAAGTAAGCAAACCATGCACCCACCACCAATCCAAAGATACATAGGGTACGAAATGATCTCATATTTCCAATTTTGATTGCAATAGGGTTGCCGGCAAACTCAATGATCCATGAAATTTAGATAGATTGATGGAAGTTGTTATTGTCGGTCATGGATTAGCAGGTGCGATCCTTTCTCATACCCTTATTAAAAAAGGCATTTCTGTCTGTGTGCTTGAAGCAAATAAAGCCCACGCAGCCTCTAAGGTGTCTGCAGGATTGATCAACCCATTGATCGGACCCAAATTAAATATTCCTCATGATTTTGCAGAGTGCATGGAGGAAAATCTAAGATTCTTTCCCGAAATTGAAAAAGTATCTGGTCAATCCTTTCTTGAACCCATTGATCTTCTTCGAGTGTTTACATCCTTGGCCCAGTTGGAAAAATGGGAATCCATAACCAGTCCCTACCAGGGGGACTTGATGGATGAAGCAAAATGCAGGAAACTGGGAGTAAACTGCCCCTTCGGATTAGGAAAAACCTCTGCCTGGATACTGAATTCCGAAAAGTTTATTACCTATTCCCGGAGTGTTCATAAATCCGAAGGTAATTACATTGAAAAAGCTTTCGAGCCAGAAGAGTGGGTGAACCACCCAGTCATTTTTTGTGAAGGGTTTCGGGTGACTCAAAACCGGTGGTTCCAATTTCTGCCATTTGCACCTGCACAGGGAGAAGTCCTAACGGTTCAATCTTCCTTGAGGCATCACTTAAGTAATGGAACCTGGCATCTATGTGATCCTAAATCTGCAACCGCAAAAATTGGTTCCAGTTGGAAATATGATGAACTGGATGGAGGTCCAGATGAAAAAGCAAAAAACGAAATTATTCAAAAACTTAGTTTTATTCCCAATATCCATGGGAAAAAGATACTGGAACACAATTGCGGGGTAAGGAGTGGCACAAGAGACAGGCAACCGATCATCGGAAGGCATCCGGATTATCCAAATTATTATATTTTCAATGGTTTTGGATCCCGTGGATGCACAACTATTGTTAAAAGTGCCCGAGAGTTTGTAAGTTTCTTCCTCGATGATCTTCCACTACCTGAGTCGAAAAATCTGATGCGGTTTGTTCAGGGATAAGAGGATGAGATTAGTCCAGTTAGCTCATAACCATGTAAGCGAGGTTGTAAACCAAGGGGATTTCTGCCTGGATGCAACCGCAGGCAATGGCCACGACTCCCTTTTCCTAGCCCAACAGGTAGGCATAAGCGGGAAGATTTTCTCCATCGATATTCAACCCCAAGCCATTCAAAACACCAAAATACTGCTACAACAAAATGGTCTCGATGCAGTCGTTCAACTCATCCTTGGATCACACAGCAATCTATTGGAGTTGGTGGACAAAACAGCACATGGCCAAATCAAAGCGAGCACATTTAACCTGGGTTACCTGCCTGGTGGCGATCATTCGGTCATTACCCATGCTGACAATACAACCCATGCCATTTGCCAGGCGTACCAAATAACTGCATTGGGTGGAATCATCTCCGTCCTTTGCTATCGCGGGCACGCAGGGGGGGCAAGAGAAGCAAACTCGGTTGCAGAGTTATGCGAACACCGAAGATGGTCCTACGAAAAAATAAATGGGAGCGAAAACCCGACCTCCCCGGTTTTAATGCTGATCCGAAAAACCTAGAAGGGATGAACGGGGTCGATTTCTTGATCGTAGTCCACCCCATCCAATCCGAACCCAAAAAGCTTAAGGAATTCCTGCTGATACTCTTCGAAATTGGTGAGTGTATGTAAATTTGAAGAATCCACCTGAGGCCAGAGTTCCTTGATTTTTTGCTGAACTTCCTCAGCCATCTCCCAGTCATCCAATCGAATACGCCCAGCGTCATCTAAGTCCAAAGATGCATTGGGGCCATAAAGCCTGTCCTGAAAGAGCCGGTTGGTCTGCTCAATACAACCTTCGTGAGTACCCAGTTCTCTCATCACCTTAAAAAGCATGGATACATAAAGGGGGACCACAGGAATAGCCGAACTGGCTTGGGTGACCACCGCTTTATTGACCGAAACAAAAGCCTGCCCATTGCAAACCTCCTGCATGCTTTTATGCAAACGATGCCCAACTGCTTCTAAATGAGCTTTAGCACGCCCAATGGTGCCATTCCTGTAAATCGGCCATGTAACTTCAGGGCCGACATAAGAATAAGCGAGATTGATGCAACCCTCGGCTAGTAAACCTTCATCCAACAGGCGTTGGGTCCATAACTCCCAGTCTTCTCCACCCATCACCTTTTCGGTATCAGCAATCTCTGAATCATTTGCAGGATCGATACTGACCTCTTTGACTTCCTCTCGGTCCGTATCCAAGGTCTTATTTTTGTAGATCATACCCACTGGTTTAAGACACGCACGATACACATTACCATCCATCGGATCGGTTCGACGAGGGGAAGCCAAGCTGTAAATCACCAGGTCGAACCCGCCCCCCATTTCTTTGGCTTTTTTTACCACCTCGTCCTTGCACTCATTGGAAAAAGCATCCCCAAAAATATCTTCGGCAACCAGCCCTTGATCATGGGCTAACTTTTGGAATCCTTTGACATTATAAAATCCAGCACTGCCAGGCTTGCCCTCTTTGGGGTCGCGCTCGAAAGAAACCCCGAGGGTCTGGGCATGGTTTGAAAATGCAGCAGAGATTCGGCTGGCCAAACCGTAACCAGTGGACGCACCGATGACCAAAACCTTTTTCGGCCCCTTCCCTTCAGCGAATTCAAGCTTGGATGCACACTCCGCTTGAAGTCTTACATTTTCGAGACAACCCGCCGGGTGGGAGGTTATACATACAAATCCTTTTATTCTTGGCTTTATGATCATGATGTAACTAAAAATTTGTTTCTATAGTGAGCGATGCTTATGTTTAGCACCATATTAATTCCTGCGAAAGCTCAATTCCTTGAAAAATAAGCAACGAAAATTTACCCCAAAGCATTTTGTCAATCCTACGGACCTGGTTTCCAGTTTCATGAATTTGCCTCAAGATCGTGCAGAGAAAAAAATGAAACATCCCTTAGCTATGGTCGATTTGGTCGAAAAAGTCTGGGAGGACTGGGGGATTGGAGAGGAAGAAACCACAGAAAGCCTAATTTCAGGGAACTGGCAAAAAATTGTGGGGCGCGATATGGCCAGCAAGTGTGCCCCAACCAATCTTTCCCGGGACGGGAAATCAATGCAAATTCGTGCAGCCAATAGTACGGTTAA
>JAYPAW010000045.1:0-6969 GCA_038123915.1 Opitutales bacterium | reverse complement strand
AGAAGCAGAACGGGAGTTCATGACTGAATTAGTCAACGGCATAGACACGGTTCGCCGCCGCTCAGATGGAATCCCTTTTACTGGGCGAATGGAAATTTTAGACTCAAGCGGAAATCTTCTGGGTGAAGTAAACCTAGTGGACGGGCGGCTTCACGGAGAAGAAGTCTTTTATAATAACTCCGGAGAAATTATTGAAAAAAACCTTTGGTCCAACGGCCGCAAAGTCGGCAACTAGCCCAATCAAAATCTGGTAAAACACCAGATAAATTCTTGTGAACGTGAATGATTTTGCGTTCATCCCAAGGATGCTCATGGATTAAACTGTACATCATGAGCACATTTCCTTCTCCCAGTCGCCCAAAAGATAAAAGTATCGCCCAACTTCCTTACGATCCAGAAGAGTATCCCAGAGAAAAGTCTCGTCACTATATTTCTGCAACGAGCGAGGATATTGCCTCGATGCTGGAAACGGTAAAGCTAGATAAATTGTCTGAGCTTTTTTCACATTTACCAGATGATCAGCTTTTCAATGGAAGCTTAAGCTTACCAGACGAACTGTCCTATGAAATTGCCGCCAATCACTTGCTAAGTGTATCTCAAAAGACCAACCTTCATACATCTTTCATCGGAGACTTACTGCCAGTATGGAAAGTTCATCCGATTGTTGACCAGGTATCCCAGCTTCGCCCACTCAGTACATCTTACACCCCTTACCAACCTGAACGCAGCCAGGGCACTTTAGTCACCCATTGGATTTACCAATGTGTACTTTCAACCCTTACGGGATTTGAGGCGATCAATACTTCCCTATACGATCGATCCGCAGCGATTTTTGAAGCGATTTGTTGTGCACGGAGATCCAGGAAGCGTCCCGGACCTGTGTTACTCGCACAATCCCTCTTTGATGAAGATATTTCCTTCCTTCGCACCCATGCCCGTGGGACCGACTTGCAATTCGAAATGGCCCCGCAAGACCCGACCACTGGAAAACTCGATTACGACAAAATTAAGCTCTTTGTCGAAAAGAACCATTCAGCCATTTCAGCACTTGTGTTCCCCCAAGTAAACTCATTGGGATTACTTGAGGAGGTAGATTTCCTCGCGGATCTGGCCAGACAGTGGAATATTCCGTCTGTCGCTGTGATTGACCCGATGCTTCTCGCAACTGGTGGGCTCAAGCCTCCCAGCGAATTTGGCTCGGATGGCGTAGACTTTATTGCCGGTGAAGCTCAGCATTTGGCCATTCCCCCTTCCTTTGGTGGTCCGGGGTTGGGACTTTTTGGAAGTCGCTACAATGAGAGTTCGAAAAAAGACTTAAGAAATACTCCAGGGCGTTACATTGGCAAAGCGAAGGACTCCCAAAATCGTGATTGCTTTGTTATGGTTCTGTCCACCCGCGAGCAGCACATCCGAAAAGAAAAGGCCACATCGAATGTCTGCTCCAACCAAGCTTTTCTCGCCACCATTGCTGGAGCCAACCTGCTTGCTAAAGGGGAGAATGGTCTTAAGCATGCCCTGGCCCATGCTGCAGAATCCCGCAATCAAGTCTCTGAATGGATTCGGCAAAGAGATGGCATCGAATTGGCGTTCCCAAACTCTGCTGCCTTTACTGAACTTGTTCTCTCCGTACCTGAAGATCCTACCATGCTTTTGCGTCAGGCCCAAGAAGTGGGGCTTCATTTAGGGGTAGATGTTTCATCCCGACTTTCATCAGGCGATAAAAAGCTCATTAAACTCAGCTTTTCCGATGTACAGGGAGATGAAGAGTTGGCTGCCCTCAAGAAGTTTATTTTTGATCATTTTCCTGCCAGTTCCAAAACAGAGAATGAAGCAATCATTCCTAGCAACCTTCTCCGATCGGAACCGGCTGGCTTACCCAGTTTTTCTCACGATGAACTGGTGAACTACTATGAACAGTTAGCTAATTTAAACATTAGCCCAGACGATGGTTGCTACCCCCTTGGTTCATGCACGATGAAATACAACCCTTTGCTTAATGATTGGGCTGCGGGTCTCGAGGGATTTTCACAGGCGCATCCCCAAGCACCCGAAGAGGATGTTCAGGGTCCTCTTGAAGTGCTTTACGAAATTCAGGAATGGTTTAAATCGATCACAGGGCTGGCTGGTGTTACCACCCAACCAGTTGCAGGAGCACAAGGTGAGTTAGTTGGACTCAAACTTTTCCAAGCTTATCATCAATCCAGAGGAGAGGATCACCGCAATATTGTATTGATCCCCAAGTCTGCCCACGGAACAAATTTTGCTACTGCTGCAACAGCAGGATATGGTTCGGGTATAGTTTATCTGCAAGCGAATGAAGAAGGCCGGATCGACCTGTCAGATTTTCGTCAAAAAATCGAAGAACATGGCAAAAACCTGTGCGGGATTATGATTACCAATCCTAACACCTCTGGAATTTTCGAAACTGATTTTTCCACGATTGCAGAGGAAGTACATCAAGCAGGGGGGCTGGTCTACATGGATGGAGCAAATATGAATGCCATCGCGGGCATTGTGGACCTATCCAAGCTTGGTGTGGATGCGGTTCACAATAATTTACACAAAACATGGACAATTCCACACGGAGGGGGAGGCCCAGGAGATGCTATTGTTGCTGTGTCCGAACCATTGGTCCCCTTTCTTCCAGGTAAACAGATCAGCAAGGATGCGGACGGGCATTTTCGATCCTACACTCCTAAAAGTTCCATCGGTACTTTTCATCGAAACTGGGGTAATTTTGGCCATAAAGTACGGGCTTACTCCTATCTGTTACGGCTTGGGAAAGAAGGTGTGCCAAGAATGTCTTCCGTGGCTGTTTTGGCCGCGAGGTATCTCTTTGAAGTCCTCCGCTTTCATTACCCCACCCTCCCTGTTAATGCCGGACAAATTTCCCGGATGCATGAGTTTATTTTAACCCTAAGTGAACAGGACTTCGAAAGGCTGGAAAAAGTAGGCGTTCCTAAAAGCCAGGCAATACCACAAGTAGGTAAATTATTTTTAGATTTTGGGTTTCACGCACCCACAGTAGCATTCCCAGAAGTCTTTGGGCTAATGATTGAACCTACTGAAAGCTACACCAAAGCAGAACTGGACCGCTTTGCTCAGGCAGTCATTACCATCAAGGACCTGGTTGAAAACTATCCACAGGTCGTTGCCACTGCCCCGCATTTCACACCCATTGACCGGGTGGACGAAGTCGCTGCAAACCGAAACCTCTGCTTATCTGAAAAATTATCTCACTTACCATCTCTCCCTGTTAATCGGATCCAACCACAAGTACTCTTGGAATTGGATACCAAAGAAATTAAGAAAAGAATTCTACAGCTCCATGATGTGACTGAATAGATTGATTTGACCTTACTCTTTTTCGCAACATCCTATTTAGCATGTCAGAAGAATCCCCATCTCAACCTCTCATTACCAAAAAAGGTGTTTTGATTGATCTTTTTCTCACCGTACTTTTTTTCCTTTTTATGAGAGAAATTTTAGTCCCTCATGTTCCATCGCAAGATCCAACCACAATTGCAATTGTGTCGAGCATGACATCTTTTTGTATGTCCGGTGTTTTTTGGCTAGCTGCGGGAATGTTTCGGGTTACTTTGGTTGACTATCTCAACAATCAACCTGAGAAAAAATAGATTCTCTCTACCTGATCATATATTCGCTAAGGGCATTGATTAAATCGCCCCTAGGACAACCTTTGACAACATAGCCTTGTTCAGTTGTTTCTTCGCTGATCAGTCCTCCTTGCGACTTTAGGCGGACTGCCAAATCATACCGATCAAAGGGTAGTTTAAATTTTTCTGGTTCTTTAGAAACTGAAAAGAAATTTTCTAGAGAACTAAGCAAAAGATTAAGACCTTCACCAGTCTGGGCACTTATGAAAACAGCCGGGCTAGCTAGATTGACTGCTTTCAATTTCTCCAAGTCATTGTGTGCCCGGTCTATTTTATTGTACACTGTAATCACATCTTTCTCCGAAGCACCCAGTTCTCTCAAAACCTCATCTGTGGTCGACATCTGAGCTTCATATTGAGGGTTGGAAAAATCGACTAAATGTAAAATTAGATCTGCGACCAAAGCCTCTTCCAAGGTAGCTTTAAAGGAATCCACTAAACGGTGAGGCAATTTCCTGATAAAGCCAACTGTATCCGTCAGTACAATGATTCTACCATTGGGCAGTTTTAGACGACGACTGGTTGGGTCCAGTGTGGCAAACAACTTATCTGCAGACAAAGCATCAGCCCCAGTTAAACAATTAAGCAAAGTTGATTTACCCGCATTGGTATATCCTACAATGGCAACGGTTGGTAAGGGAAGTTTTTGCCTCCTGGACCTACCAGTTTGACGCTGTTTTGCCACTTGAAATATCTCTTTTCGGGTGGAAGAAATTTGATCCCGAACCATCCGCTGATCCAATTCTATTTGAGCTTCTCCCTCCCCTCGCTGAGTAACCCCCCCTCCTCTTTGTCTACTCAGGTGGGTCCACGCCCGCCGTAACCTGGGCAAAGAATATTCCAGTCGGGCAAGCTTAACCTGTAACTTTGCTTCTCTGGTCTGGGCCCTTTCGGCAAAGACATCCAGGATGATTTCGTGCCGATCAATTACAAGAACCTTGCTCTCTGTTTCCCAATTTCTTTGTTGGGCAGGGGTAATCTCATTATCGAAAATTAAAACATCGGCATTCGTCTCTTTCAGCTCGGATAATAATTGCTCCACTTTACCTTTCCCGAGGATAAAGCGTGGAGATGTTTTTCTGATTCTTACCACTTTCCGGCCCACTACACCGATTCCAAGATTTTGAGTTAATTCATCGAGCTCATCCAAAAGGGAATCCGCATCCGTACGCTCTCTTTCCGAATGAATGCAGGAAATTAAAAAAGCCCGCTCAACCAGTCTGGGTTTTTCCTTAACCTCAAACATGAACAACAGATTCTCTTTTTTCAAAAAATAGGGTCCGGTCGCATAAGCAACCGGACCCCAGATGTAAGAGGGTTTTTAGCAAAAGGCTAACAGTTATGAAACTGCTGCCTGTGCTGCAGCCAAGCGTGCTGTAGGCACACGGAATGGGGAACAACTGACATAATTCAACCCAATCCGATGGCAAAACTTTACACTCGAAGGATCGCCACCATGCTCGCCACAAATTCCTAGCTTAATCCCGCGACGAGAGGATTTACCTTTTTTAACTGCAATTTCCATGAGCTGGCCAACTCCGGATTGGTCAACACTGGCAAATGGATTGGCGGAGACCACTTCCAGTTCCGTGTAATTCGGAAGGAAGCTTCCAGAGTCATCGCGACTCATACCCATAGTGGTCTGGGTAAGATCATTGGTGCCAAAACTGAAGAATTGAGCGGTTTTGGCGATCTCATCAGCAACCAAAGCGGCACGAGGGATTTCAATCATGGTACCTACGAGGTACTTTACTTTCTTTCCTTTGGCTGCGAATACCTTCTTGGCTGTTTCATGGATGACTTCAACCTGTAACTCGAGCTCTTTGGAGAAGCCAACCAATGGAACCATGATCTCCGGGTTCACTTCAATCCCACTTTCCTGCACGGCCAAGGCAGCTTCAATGATCGCCTGAGTTTGCATCTCGGTAATCTCAGAATAAGAAATACCCAGTCTACATCCGCGATGACCAAGCATTGGATTGAATTCATGCAAGTCTTCTACCCGCTTTTTCACAGATGCCAGGCTTACTCCTAATTTCTTTGCCAAATCACGCTGGGAAGCTTGGTCGTGCGGAAGAAACTCATGCAAAGGAGGATCCAACAAACGAATGGTCGCTGGTCGGCCTTCCAAGGCTTTGAAGATGCCGGTGAAGTCTTTTCTTTGGAATGGTAAGAGTTTCTTGAGGGCAGCACGGCGGTTTTTCTCATCATCCGCCAAGATCATTTGCCTCATGGCATCAATACGGTTCCCTTCAAAGAACATATGCTCGGTTCTGCAAAGACCAATACCACTGGCACCAAAAGCTACTGCATTCGCCACCTGAGAAGGAGAATCTGCGTTGGTACGCACATTCATCTTGGTTGCTTGCTCACACCAATTCATGATCTTGGAGAAATTTTGGTAATCTCTGCTTTTCTTGGGATCCAGTTTTTTGTCGATCAACACCTGAATAATTTCGGATGGTGCAGTCTTTAACTCACCTCCGAACACTTCTCCGGTTGTTCCGTTAATGGACATAAAGTCCCCTTCTTTAAAAGTTTTCTTCCCAACTTTTACTGTTCTTGCATGGTAATCGATATCCAGCTCGGAGGCACCACAAACACATACCTTGCCCATTTGTCTTGCCACCAAAGCGGCATGAGAAGAGACCCCACCGCGAGCGGTAAGGATACCCTCTGCGGCAATCATACCCCGAAGGTCCTCAGGTGAAGTTTCCTGGCGGACGAGAAGTACTTTTCCTTTCTTTGCTGCCTCCACTGCACGCTCCGCATTGAGACATACTCTTCCGGAAGCTGCTCCTGGACCCGCAGGTAGGCCTTTGCACAAAGTAGCGGCAGCTTTTTGGGCAGCTGCATCAAACACAGGAGACAAAACCTGATCCAACTGATCCGCAGGAACTCTTTTGATGGCAGTCTTCCAATCAATCAAGCGCTCCTTCACCATTTCAACCGCGATCCGAACCGCTGCAAGACCAGTACGCTTACCGTTTCGGGTTTGGAGCATGTAAAGCTTTTCGTCCTCGATGGTAAACTCGAAGTCCTGCATGTCCTTGAAATGCTTTTCGAGTTTCTTTTGTACAGCAACCAATTCCTTGAAGGGCTTGGGTAAGACTTTTTGCAGCTGGGCAACTGGACGGGGTGTACGAACACCAGCAACCACATCCTCACCCTGAGCGTCTGTAAGGAATTCTCCGTAAAGAACTTTCTCTCCGGATGCTGGGTCGCGGGTAAAAGCAACCCCAGAACCAGACTTCTTGCCAGTATTACCAAAGACCATGGCCTGAACATTGAC
>JAYPAW010000044.1:0-7129 GCA_038123915.1 Opitutales bacterium | reverse complement strand
ATGTAGTGTTTGTGTAACAATTTACCCCCTGTATCTAGTGTTGTTAATAAGTTTTAGTTTGATTTCTTGGTTTGGCAACTCATTCTTGCAAGTCTTTGAAAAAAAAGAAAATAAAGACTTAAATCACACGATTTCCAAGCCCAAGTTGTTCAAAGTTATTCCCCATTGTCTAAGAATTTGTTCACGTTTAGGAGAAACTCAAATTCGGCCGACCAAACTACCTCAAATATACAAAATTTGAGTAAATTTTTATTTCAAACAAGACGACAAGGGAGGAACTCAGTCAGCCCAAACTAAACATTGGGCAGATGCACAGAGTTCTCACCAGTGGTCCTGCCAATTTTTTTTGTAATCAGGGTTTTTGCTTTGGGTAAATTGGCCGAGAACTGCGGATACCAGATAGATCGATCCCGTCACCAGTAAAGTCGAATGTTGTTCGATCAAAGAATATAGTTTGGGAATATCTTTCTCTCGGGCGTAGTGAGCAGAAATCGATAGTTCCTCGGAAATTTTTCGAAAATCTTCCAACGAAGTGGCCCGGGGTTGGTTGAGTTCCACGAAAGTAATATTCTGAGTTCGCTGACTTAGGGGAACCAAAACATCCCGGGCACGCTCCTCTCCACACGCAGAAAACCAAAGGTGAAAACCATCCGGTAAAGTGTCCCAAAGTTCAGTACTTACCTCTGCCCCCTGCCCATTGTGACAAGCGTCCAAAATCACAGTTGGCTGGGTGGAAATTTTTTGCCACCGCCCAGGAAACCGGACCGATTGAAGAGCTTGCTCAACCTTTCTTTCTTCCAAAGGGAATAATTTTTCGAGAATGCGGGTCGCCTGGTAAGCAAGCGAGGCATTTCTTTGTTGAAAAGACCCGCTCAGGTTGGTGCCTGGAAAATGGTCTGTATCTTGTGAGCTGATTTGATGAAGTTTTGCATTCTGGTGCTGAGCCACCCGAGTCACCACCTCCATCGCTTCCACGGGCAACCATCCAGTTAATACTGGTTTATTCTCTTTAATAATACCTGCTTTTTCGGAGGCAACCTGTGCTATTTCATGACCTAGGATTTCACAATGGTCCAACCCCACACTGGTGAGAATGGAGAGTTCAGGGATTACCACATTGGTGGAATCCAGCCGACCGCCCAATCCGGTTTCAATAATCGCCAGGTCCACTTTTTGTTTTTTGAACTCAAGAAACGCAATCGCAGTCATCAGCTCAAAAAAAGTTGGCCAGACACTCTCCTTGGTATCTTCGTTTTTTTCAAAATAAGGAAAACAGTGATCCACCCATTTTTCAATTTCTGCAAAGGGTAGATTCCTCCCATTTACCCGGATGCGCTCCCCCAATTCCAGCAGATGGGGAGATGTAAAAAGGCCCACTTTATATCCATGGGCCCGGTAGATACGATCGAGCATCGTACAGACCGAGCCCTTGCCATTGGTTCCAGCGACATGAATGGTGGGATAGGTAAGTTGTGGGTTCCCCAACTCCTCACAAAGCTGGATCATCCGTGCCATCCCAAACTTGGATCCCTGGTTTCTCAGGGAGTATAGAAAGTCCAATGAATTTTTCACCGGAGTACCCGTCTTCTTTGGCAACGGGGGATTAAAAAGAAAAGTTAAGACTTTTTAGCCGCAGTCTTTCGAGCCGCAGGCTTTTTGGCAGGAGTTTTCTTAACAGGTGTTTTCTTCCGGGTGGGTGAAGGCTTAGTGGATTTGGGCTGTAGGTGATGAGCCAAGTGATTCATCAAGGCAATCAAACGGTCCCTCAAGTCATGCCGGTCTACAATTTGATCGATCAATCCATGCTCCAGTAGAAACTCGGAAGTCTGAAACCCTTCCGGCAAATCTGCCCGGGTGGTTTCCTTGATCACCCGCCGACCGGCAAAACCGATCAGGGCTTTGGGTTCTGCAATAATCACATCCCCAAGGGAAGCATAACTGGCCATCACCCCGGCCATCGTTGGATTGGTCAGGATGGAAAAGAATGGAATCTTCGCCTTGGCCAGCTTTGCCAAAGCCGCACTGGTTTTGGCCATCTGCATCAGGCTGAGGATTCCCTCGTACATCCGGGCACCACCTGAAGCAGAAACCACGATCACAGGAATATTCATTTCCAACCCACGCTCAATGGCACGGGTAATTTTTTCTCCCACAACCGATCCCATACTACCGCCAAGAAAGCGAAAATCCATCACCGCCAGGCTAACCAACCGGCCTCCCATCTCGCCCACTCCCGAAACCACCGCATCTTCGAGTTTGGTTTTATCCCGGTTTTGCTGGAGCTTTTCTTCGTAGGAAGCCAGTCCTTTAAACTTCAGAGGATCCCCGGAACGGATGGTGCTGTCGTATTCCTTAAAGGTTCCTGCATCGATCAGCGACTTGATCCGATCGGGAGCTGGCAAAGGGAAATGATATCCACTCGCAGGAACCACCATCAGGTTCTTTTGCAACTCCTTCACAAAGACCATCTCACCGGACTCTGGACACTTGGTCCATAATCCTTTAGCCACCCCTTCGCGGGATTTTACATTGACCTTGGAATACTTAGGTTTGCTGAAAAAAGACATATTCTAAAATTGGTTTATCCGTGCCCAAGTGTAGCGACCTCTACCCGACTGACCCCACTTTCCAGCAGTACAGAAGCACAAGCATCGAGGGTGGCTCCAGTTGTGTAGACATCGTCCACTAGAACTACTCTATCAAACCCATCCAAACAAGTTCCTTCTTTGAGGGCAAAAGCATTTTTAACATTCTTCCTGCGCTGGTTTCGGTCGAGCTTAGTCTGACTGGGGGTGTTGCGAATGCGGGTCATGCAATCATAAGCAACCGTGGACACATCTGCCTCTTTGGCCAAGGCCTCGGCAATCCATACACTTTGGTTAAAACTTCTCTTGTGTAACTTTTTCTTGTGGAGAGGCACGGGGATGAGAACCGCTCCTGTAATAAACTCCAAAAACTGGGGAGCCCGTTCCAGGAAAAAGGGCACATCCTGAAGGATTCTTTTATCCCCATGGTATTTTAATTGATGAATCAGGCTTCGCCCGGCTGGGTTTAGATGAAACATCGTACGGCCTGAGCTAAACACGGGACTGTACTCCCGGCAGTTTTTACAGGTAAGCCCGGCATAATCCAAGCCATCCATACCCATTCCGCATAGCTTACAGCGGGCATGCTTTATCCATGCGATGGAATCCAGACAGGAAAGGCAGGCATAGGAGACCTCGTCCAAATAGGCGGCTCGCTCACAGATCGGGCAGTCCCCAGGGAAAAACAGGTCAAATATGGCCCGCTTCCACAATTCCCAGTTGATCTTTTTCACTGGTTTAAAAGAGCGAGCTTCGGAAGCCGGTAAAAAACTTTTTCCATGGACAGGCCCCTGGCAGGTGCACTCACCACCCGGGCAGTCCGTTGCGTGGTTTGGAGCAGTTCTGAAATTTCCTGAGGTTCAATTCTTCCCAATCCGACATCGATCATCGCACCGACCATACTGCGCACCATCTTGTAGAGGTACCCTCCCCCTTCCGTCACAAATTGCAACTCTGCCCCCCGATCCTGCCATTGCGAACGCCATAGGGTGCGGACGGTGGGTTCATCCTCCCCATTCCCCCGGTTGGCGGAAAAGGCTGCAAAATCATGCGTCCCCACAAAGCGACCGGCTGCATCCATCATCGCAGACAAATCCAGTTTCCGGTCTTTCATGGAATGGACAAACCGATCCGCCTGGGGCATCGCCCAACCCTTACAGATGCGGTACTGGTAACGCTTCCCCTTGGCAGATAACAGGGCATGAAAATGTGAGCCAACAGGTTCCACTTTTCTGGGACTTATCCCCGTGGGAAAAGATACCCGCAAAGCTTGAAGCAATGCCTGGGCAGGATGATTCCAGGTGGCATCAAAATGAAAAACCTGGCCGGATGCATGCACCCCGGCATCCGTTCTGCCGGCACCAATCGTACGGATGGGTTGACCGAAGATCCCCGCCAGGGAATCCTCTATTTTATCCTGTACCGATTCGCGGTTGCTCTGTTTTTGCCATCCATTAAAAGCGGTTCCGTCATAGGCACACAAACATCTCCAGCGCCTTGGTTCCCCAGGAGCACTCATTGGGATAAGAAATCGCTCAAAATGAGGCAGGCCGCAGTGGCATCCACCTTACCCGATTTATCCGCTCCCTTCGCCAAAAACTTTCCTCCCAGAGAGTTTCTTGCAGCCAGACTGGTCAGGCGCTCATCCACCCGGTGAACGGGTAAGTCCATGCGGCTTTTTAAATTTTCAATAAATGCATCGACTTCCTCCGCTCTCTTCCCCTTGGTGCCATCCATATGAATAGGGTATCCGATGACAATCTCGGTAATCTTGCGCTTTTGGACTTCTGCGATCAGTGCATCCCAGCAACCCTCAAAATCCGTCCCTGGAATGGCTCCAACCGGCAGGGAAATCAGTAAATCATCGGCCCAGGCGAGACCGATTCTTTTGGTACCATAATCAATCGCCAGGTAGTTTGGCATAAGTGGGGGATTGCTTAAGCGAGCTCAGGGTTTTCCTGGCATACCTGCTGGGCCAAGGCTTTGACCTGCTGGGCATAATCCTTGTGACAAACCAGCGTGGCATCCCCTGACTGCACCACAATCAGATCCTTGACCCCGAGCAGGGTAATCGTATGCCCGGGCTCTGCATAGGTCAGGTTATCCTCGGCTTCGAGGGCCGAACCATGACCTTTGAAAACATTCCCCGCATCATCGGCTGGATAGTGCCTGGCAATGGCGGGCCATTCTCCAACATCGTCCCAGTCGAAAGCGGATTGAAGCATGACCACATCCTCTGCTTTTTCCATCACCGCAAAGTCGATGGATATTTTTTGCAGGGATGGATAAACAAGATCCATCGCTTGTTCAATCGATCCGGTGGAATCTCTTTGGGCAACCAATTCCTTGAGCCCAGCACTCAGTTCAGGAGCATGCTTGGAGATCGCACCCAGGATGACATCCGGGCGCCAGACAAACATCCCCGCATTCCAAAAGTAGCCGCCGGCATCGAGGTATTCCTCCGCTTTATCGAGGTTCGGTTTTTCGACAAAGCGTTCCACGCGGTGAACAGGCAGAGCCCCAGCGTCCGTTAATTTCTCGCCCTGCTTGAGGTATCCATACCCGGTGGACGGAAAATCTGGCTCGATCCCGATGGTGACCAGGAAATCATTTTGCTCGGCAGCTTCGAAAGCTCCTGCCAGCACTTTGCGAAAACCTTCCCCATCTGCGATCACATGATCTGCAGGGAGCAAGGCAAACGCCGCACCGGGATCCACCTGATCAACCAGCAAGGCAGCCAGCCCCACTGCTGCAGCAGTATCACGCCCCTGAGGCTCCCCAATCACCCGTTCAGGCAGTAAATCCGGGCAACTCTCCAGCACAGCTTCCCGTTGCTCAATATTGGTGATGACAAAGACCTGTTCCGCAGGCACCAGACCGCTTAACCGCTTCACAGTTTGGGCAAGCATCGGGGAGTCACCCACTATGGGGAGCAAATGCTTGGGCTTTCTCAGTCGGCTTTGGGGCCAAAACCTTTCGCCCCGCCCCCCGGCCATAATCACTACATAACGATTTTTCATTCTACCCATTACCCATGCAACCGGAACCAACGAAGGCGAGGAAATTCCTCTAGATAAGTGGGCTTTTAAAAATTTTGGGGATCACTCCCCCGATTGCAAGAGCAGCCCTCTCCTTCTGGCCGAGCGAAAGGCCACACAAAAAACACACAGTCCCAAAATGAAATAAATTGCGTTGAATAAAAAGGCTTTCCACATCAGTTCGGGCAACCACTCTCCCCGGATAATCAAGGCACGCATCCCTTCGAATACATAGGTGGTGGAGAGGTACTGGGCAATCCATTGCATCCATACGGGGAGGGTCTCAAGCGGGTAATAAATGCAGGAAAAGGGGGCGAGGAGAAAGGGCAGCATCCAGGTCAGGCTCTCCGCTCCCAGGCCATAGCGAAGTAAAATACCGGTGACCGCCTGAGAAATGGCCCAGCCCGTAAAAACCAGATTTAAAAAGAAGCCAAGCAAGGGAAGCCCAAGATCAAATACAGAAATCCCAAAAAAAGGAATCGCCAGCAGGGCGGCCGGGATCATCCCGATCAAGGTACGAATCATACTGACCACAGCAAGGGAAAGGATCAGTTCCCAGGATCGCAAGGGACTGACGAATAAATTGGCGAGGTTGCGCGACCACATCTCTTCCAAGAAGGACAGCGTGTAACTGATATGGGAGCGAAAAAGAGAGTCCCAGATTAAAACCGCCGAAATCAGGATTCCTCCGGTGGTCAGTTCCGGGCTGGAATGTGAAAAATGGAGCGATGTAAAGCCCCAGATAATCATCTGCACAGTTGGCCAGTACGCGATTTCCAGCACCCTGGGCCACGAGGAGCGAAGGAGGAAAAAATACCTTAGGAGCAAGGCGGAGATTCTCCCTGGAGTGGAAGAATTCATAGAGCACCCCCATTTTCGTTGAGGGTAAGAAAGACCTCTTCCAAGGAAGAGCGACCATGGGTTCTCATCAGTTCCTTCGGGCTACCCTGCTCGATTAACTGGCCCTGGCACATCATCATCACATGATCACAGAGCAGTTCCACCTCCCGCATATCGTGACTGGCAAAAAGAATCGTCGATCCAGTACGGTCGCGGTAATCCGCAAGCTGTTGGCGGATCCACTTCGATACATCGGGGGATAAGCTGGCAGTGGGTTCATCCAGCAATAAAAACTCAGGAGAATTGATCAGGGCCTTGGCCAGGGAAACCCTCGTTTTTTGACCGGATGAAAGTCTTCGTATGGGTTGATCCTTCAACTCACCCAGACGAAAATCTTCCACCAGTTTGGCAATTGTGTTTACAGAATCCCGCACCCCATAGAGCCGGGCAAACACGCGGAGGTTTTCCATCACCGTCAGACGCTGGGGAAGGTCCACATACGGCGAGCAGAAATTCATCCGATGCAAAACGGTGTGGCGGTTCCTGACAAAGTTATTTCCAAACAACTGGATCTTCCCGGCAGTTGGCTCGAGCAACCCGAGAAGCATCGAAAGAGTGGTGGTCTTCCCTGCCCCATTTCCACCCAGTAATCCGACAATCGATCCC
>JAYPAW010000043.1:0-7315 GCA_038123915.1 Opitutales bacterium | reverse complement strand
CAACCCATTTTTACAAAGCCTGGGTGCCCGGGAAGTCAAACGAAACCAGTTTCTTCGCCAGCTTAACCAAGCATGCGGAAAAAGAAAGTCCGTGGTCGACTGGCCCACCCTTGCCCAAAATGGATCCTGAGTTTGCCTTGCTCCCTTTTGCTGAAAATGAAATTATGATCCTTTTTCATGAATACCGAAAATCCAGAACACGCTAACCTCACAGAACTCGGCAAAGGGGGCACTCAACCTAAACGCAGCCTCGAAACCTTCCCCAACCGCAACCCGGAAAGGGATTATCTGGTCGAATTGGAAACCAGTGAATTTAGCTGCCTATGCCCGAAAACCGGACAACCCGATTTTGCCCATATTTTCATTCGATACACCCCGAATGAAAAAATCGTCGAATCCAAGTCCCTTAAGCTCTACCTCTGGACCTACCGGGACGAAGGCGTATTTCATGAACATTTTGCCAACCAACTTCTCACCGACTTAGTGGATGCACTCGACCCAAAGTGGTGCCGGGTGGAAGTCGATTTTAATGCCCGGGGAGGCATTGGGATCGTGGTCACGGCCGAGCATGGCACCCCACCCGATATTGCCCTGACATGAATCCATCCAAAACCATAGAGGTTGGAAGCCTGCAGGTATCCAACACTCTCCCCTTCACCCTGTTTGGAGGGATGAATGTGCTGGAGTCCCGGGAACTCGCCCTGGAGGTGGCTTCTGCATACCAAGAGGTTACCCAAAAGCTCGGCATCCCATATGTATTTAAAGCATCCTTTGATAAAGCAAATCGATCTTCGGTATCTTCCTTTCGTGGGCCTGGGCTCGAAAAGGGGTGCGAAATCCTTGCTGAGATTAAGGAAACTTTTTCCGTACCGGTTATTTCCGATGTACATGAACCCTATCAGGCCAAGCCTGCGGCCGAGGTGATTGATGTGCTGCAACTGCCCGCATTCCTGTGCCGGCAGACCGACCTGGTCGTGGCTTTGGCTGAGACCGGCAAGCCGGTAAATGTGAAAAAAGCCCAATTCCTGGCCGCCCACGAGATGGGGCATATCCTTCAAAAATTTGCCGAGGCGGGGAACGAACAGATTCTTTTGTGCGAGCGGGGAACCTCTTTTGGATACAACAACCTGGTGGTGGACCCCCTCAATTTTGGGATCATGAAGCGGACGGGTTGTCCGGTTATTTTTGATGTCACCCATGCCCTGCAAATCCCCGGAGGGAGAAGTGATTCTGCCGGTGGGCGCAGGCAGGCAGTTTTTGAACTTATGCTTGCTGGGATGAGCCAGGGAATTGGTGGCTTGTTTCTTGAATCCCACCCCGATCCATCGGTGGCCAAATGCGATGGTCCCTGTGCCTTGCCCTTGGATAAACTTGAAGATTTTTTAAGCCAGGCCAAAGCGATGGATGACTTGGTGAAATCCCTTCCCCAGGTACAGGTGGATTAAATACAACCTGCCTGATTCACTCTTTTCTTCTTTTCGCATGAGCGAAACAACCGATCCCTGGACAACCTTACAAGGGTGGTTTCCTGATTTATCCGAGGAGGTGTGGGAAAAATTACGCAGCTACACGGAACTTCTCCGTGAATGGAACCAAAAAATCAACCTGGTCTCCCGCAAGGATATGGAAAGGCTGGAAATTAAGCACCTCGCTCACTGCCTGACGATCACTAAATTTTTACGACTCATGCCCAAAGCCCGGGTACTGGATGTCGGTACGGGGGGTGGGCTCCCGGGCATCCCCATGGCCATTTGTTATCCCCAGGCCAAGTTCACCCTGATGGATTCCATCGCCAAAAAAGTGATGGTGGTGGAGGATATTGCCCAACGCTTAGCCCTACCCAATACCGAAGTGATTCGTGGGAGAGCCGAGGAATTACCCAGAAAAAAAACCTACGACTTTGTGCTGGGCAGAGCGGTGACCGCTCTCCCCGTTTTTTTTGGATGGGTCCGCGATAAAGTGGCCAAGGGGTCCAGAAACTCCCCAGCCAATGGAATCCTTTATCTCAAAGGAGGA
The DNA here is from genome assembly GCA_038123915.1 of Opitutales bacterium. GTDB lineage: Bacteria > Verrucomicrobiota > Verrucomicrobiia > Opitutales > Seribacteraceae > Chordibacter. The sequence continues at coordinate 5,299 of JAYPAW010000043.1, read as the reverse complement.
GATTACACCGAGGAGTTAAAATCTTCCGGTCTTACCCCTGCGAAAATTTGGAACCTCGATGAACTCCTCCCTGAAGCGGAGCTCGGAGAGAAGTACTTGATTCATTTTAAGCTGTAGATCCAATCGGAGCTTCAGCGAGTGGGTACTGAAAAAATCATACCCTCTTTTGAACTTAAGCAAGAATTAGTAAACGTCCTTTAGGTAACGCTTTTCTTTCTGCAAGGATTTGACCCACTGGGCCGCATCGTCCTCGGACATCGAACCTTCGGTGGATGCAATTTGACGAAGAGCAGAATCCACATCTTTGGCCATACGGGAGGCATCTCCACAGACATAGAAAACGGCCCCGTTTTGTAACCAGGAAAATAACTCCTTCCCTTTAGCCAACATTTTGTGCTGAACATACTCCTTCTCCGCCTGATCCCTGGACCAGGCAAGATCAAGCTCGCTCAGCAAGCCATCTTTTTTGTACTGCTCCCATTCCTCCCCATAAAGGTAGTCTGTTTTCGATGAGCGATCACCAAAGAATAACCAGTTTTTACCGGTTGCCCCGGTTATCTTGCGCTCCTCAATAAAGGAACGGAAAGGAGCAATCCCTGTGCCTGGTCCCACCATGATGATTGGCGTGCTGGTGTCCTCAGGGAGTTTAAAGTTTTTATTAGGGTGAAAGTAGCATGGGATGGTCTCACCCACCCGGTCTGCGAGGTAGGAGGAACAAACACCCTCCCGCTTACGACCGTGAGAATCATAGCGAACAATTGCGACCGTCAGATGAACCTGTTCCGCATGGGCCTTGATACTCGAGGCGATGGAATACAACCGCGGGGGCATCGGTCTTAATAACCCAACCAAAGTATCGGCAGAAATCCCAGCCTGAGGAAATTCCAGGAAAAGATCGATCAATTCACGACCCCAAAGGTAATCGGCAAAAGCATCGCGGTTAACCGGCTCAAGCAACTGGTTAAGTTTTTCGGCCTGGGCCAGTTCGTTGAATTTTTTGACCTGAATCTTACTTAACACGGTACAGGCAAGTTGATTGGTCAGGGCATCCTGCAAGCTCAGTTTATTTTCTCCCACCAATACTTCCTCGGAACCACTCAATCCCACCGCAGCGAGAAGGTCTGCCACCACCTTGGGGTCATTCTGAGGAATCACGCCAAGGGAATCCCCAGGTTCATAACTTAACCCGCTCCCGGATAAGCAGAGTTCAAAGTGTCGTGTTTCCTTATCGGACCCTTCTGTGAGCAGGCGGTTGACCAATAATTTGGACGCATAGGGGTTATCTTTAGTGGGGGCGGATGGATCGTTGGGATGAGACATAATTGGTACAAAGAAATATTCCTATCTCTTCTTACAAACCTGAACGAACAATCCAAGAGAAATGAATCATTTTTTATTCATCAATTATCATTTGCCCCGACAGGCTCGATGTTCATGCTTCGATAATTGTAAAATGAACTTTTCTGAATTAGCCAAGGAAGACCAGGATGCATGGTCGGAAACGATGCTGGATCATTCCTACACATGGGAAGAATGGATGGAGGCCAGGCTTACTCTGCTTACTCTTTTACAAAAAGACTCAAAGGAGGCTAAGGAACAGGCTATCCGGTCTTACCTGGCCTGTTGTGCTGAGGCAATGGAAGGGATGTCTCCCCCTGCCCCGCTCGCCTCATCGGTGGAGGAATTTTATAAGCTTTACGGAATGGAAGAGAGTGAAAGGAGCAAGTCTGCCTGAATCAGGCTGGGGGACCGGGTCTCATTTTTCCAAGTTTTTCCCGGTGGGCTTTGGCGACCAATAAATATTTCTCCGCCCAGCCTTTGAGCTTATCCCGCTCCTCTTGCGTAAGTTCCCGTTTTACTTTTGCGGGGACTCCTGCAACCAAACTGCCCTCTGGAACCTGCATGCCTGCAGGGACTAAACTATTGGCGGCCACGATGGATTGGCGGCCAATTTTTGCCCCGTCCAAAATGGTTGAATTCATACCAATTAAGCATTCGTCCTCCACCTCACAGGCATGAATGACTGCTCCGTGACCCACGGTCACATACTGCCCAACCACCAGTGGATGGTCGTCGGCCAAATGCCCAATCACTCCATCCTGGAGATTGGAAAACTTACCAATTTTTATGGAATTAATATCCCCACGAAGCACACCACCATACCACAAACTTGCACCTTCATCGAGCTGTACATCCCCGACCACCACAGCAGTGGGAGCCACAAACACATCAGGCCCATACATCGGTTCCTCTCCCAAGTACTTTTCTAACCTCTCTGTTGTATCCATGCTGGTTACTCTACAAAATAAGGTGCAAAGATAGCTAAAGTTTAAGGTACAACTATGACCCGTTCAAACGGGTTTACATCTAGACAAAAGATCTATTGGCAAGCCTCACACTCCTCGCCATTGAGCATGGCTTGGATACTGCAGGCTTTCTTTTCTGCATCGGTGTATTCTTTCTTAGGAGAAGGTTCATCCGATGGTCCATCTGCAAGGGGCTTGGCTTTCTTCAAGTCAACGGTCGCTTTCTCGATATTCGATGCACCCAAAGTTCGTAAATAATAAGTGGTTTTCAGCCCTTTGCGCCAGGCCGCCCGATACATGTGAGACAAGCTCTTCAGGTCGGGAGTGCCTAGGAATAGATTTACGGACTGGGACTGGTCAATCCACTTCTGGCGACGAGCCGCTGCGGAAAGTACATATTCGAAGGAAACATCAAACGCAGTCAGGTACTTTTCCTTGATGTGCTGGGGGATTCCATCGATTGGCCCGAGCTCTCCGTCAAAATATTTCAACTGGTCGGACATGTCTTTATTCCACATGCCTTCTTTCTTCAGATCGTTCACCAGGAAGCGGTTGAGCACCATGAAGTCGCCCGACAGGTTACTCTTCACAAACATATTTTTGTAAGTCGGTTCGATACATGGGGAGGATCCCATAATGTTTGAAATCGTGGCTGTAGGTGCGATCGCGATCACATTACTGTTGCGCATGCCATGCTTGGCAATCTTCTTGCGCACCACAGACCAATCCATTTTGGAACTCTTTGGAACCTCCACTTTTTCACCCCGCTCTTCCTCAAGCATCTGAATGGTGTCCTGTGGAAGAATACCGCGGTCCCATTTCGAACCACGATAAGAGGAGTAGGTGCCGCGTTCATTGGCCAAATCACTGGATGCTTCGTAAGCGTAGTAACAAATCGCCTCCATGAATTCGTCGTTAAACTCGACTGCTGCTTCGGAAGTGAAGGATACATCCTTGATAAAGAGTGCGTTTTGCAAGCCCATAACCCCAAGCCCAATCGGACGGTGGCGACTGTTGGATGTTTTCGCAGCCTTGGTCGGATAGAAATTCACATCAATCACATTATCGAGGGCACGGATCGCAATCCGGATGGTGTCCCGGAGTTTTTCGTGATCAATTTCACCTTCTTGGGTAAGGTGGGAATCAAGCACCACAGAACCGAGGTTACAAACGGCTGTTTCATCCTCTCCGGTATTCAGGGTGATCTCGGTGCAAAGGTTGGAACTGTGAATGACCCCGGCATGATCCTGCGGACTGCGTACATTACATGCATCCTTGAAGGTGATCCATGGATGGCCGGTTTCGAAAAGCATCTTGAGCATGGCTTTCCAAAGATCAATCGCTGGCATGCTGTGACCCCAGATTTCGCCTTTCTCCGCTTTTGCTTCGTACTCGACATATTTTTCCTCAAATGCGTTTCCGTACAGGTCGTGCAAGTCTGGCACTTCATTGCTCCGGAAAAGAGTCCAGTTTTCACGGGCTTCCATCCGCTTCATGAACAAGTCCGGAATCCAGTTGGCCGTGTTCATGTCATGGGTCCGGCGACGATCATCCCCGGTGTTCTTACGAAGCTCCAAAAACTCAAGGATATCGCAGTGCCAGGTTTCGAGATAGGCACAACCTGAACCTTTGCGCTTTCCGCCTTGGTTAACCGCACACAACTGGTCGTTGTGCATTTTAAGAAAAGGAATCACTCCCTGACTCTCACCATTGGTACCCGCGATGTGGCTACCAGTTCCGCGGACAGCTGTCCAGCTTCCCCCAAGTCCGCCTGCCCATTTGGAAAGAAATGCATTTTCTGCAATCCCGCGGTACATGATCGACTCGATGGTGTCATCCACCTTGTACAAATAACAGGAGGATAACTGGGAATGAGGTGTGCCCGAGTTAAAGAGTGTGGGAGTGGAGGAACAGAACCTGCGGCTCTTGTAGAGATTGTAAAGTGCAGTGATTTGTTCTTCCGGGTTTTCGTCATGGGCAAACACGCCCATAGCTACCCGCATCCAGAAAAACTGAGGAGTTTCCAAACGGCGTGGGGTTTCACCTGTTTTATCCACCACCAGGTAGCGGTCGTACAGGGTCTGAATACCGAGGTAATCAAAGTCTAAATCTGCGGAGGGATCGATGGCCTGACACAAGCGGTCCACATCCAGTTTCAGCAATTTTTTGTCGAGGCGCTTGATCGCAACTCCCCTTTTCAAATAAGCCTTAAACTCCTTGGCGTGGAAGGTCCGAATTTCCTCGATGCTATGCTGGGAAACATCCCAACCCAACACTTCCTCGTATACATAAGTCAGGAGGATACGGGCGGCAAACTTGGCAAAATCAGCATCACGCTCAATCAGGGTCTTGGCATTGAGGATGATAGTCTTACGCAAGTCCACTTCAGTGATTTCTGAAAAGACAGAACGGCGAAGACTTTCTTCGATTTGCTCGGGATTGAGGCACAGATCAAGACCGATGCTGGCAAAATTGATTCTCTTTTTAAGGTCGAGACCGTCCCAGAAAAAAGTGGTTCCATCTTTTTTCTTAACCACGATCATGGAGTCCTGGCGGACTTCATGGTGCTCCACATTACTTTCGCGCTCCACCCGTCGGCGGGCCCGGTAAAGGATGTAGGACTCCGCAACCTTGAAGAAGCCATGCTTCATCAATTCTTCCTGTACGATGTCCTGAACATCCTCGATATTGATAAATGCCTGGCCTGTGCCCACGGCACGCCTGCTCACTTCATCGGAAATTTGGACTGCAGGTTCAGAATCCAAGCGCAAAGAAAGGAAGGCTTTACGGATCGCCACCTCAATCTTGGAGGAATTCCAGGGAACCACTTGCCCACTTCTGCGAATCAGGCGAATCTGGGAGCTATCAACAGGAGCATTGGTGGCAAACACCCCGTTTCCGGATGAACCATGGTTGGACCGGGAGAAAACAAGGCTCTTGGCCACATCATAGGCATCGTTTTCAACCAATGCTTTTTCGATCAGTTTGTGAAG
>JAYPAW010000042.1:0-7385 GCA_038123915.1 Opitutales bacterium | reverse complement strand
GATTTTGCTAAACGGGAAGGTTTAGAGTTAGATCTTTCCTTTTTAGAAAAGGATGATTTAGAAGCAAGCATTCGGCTTCTTTCTCAGGCAAACAACAAGGATTATTTGCCTGACTTGGTTGGTTTGCCAGCAAAGGATAATCCCCCAGAATGGATGGGTGATTTTTACCTTAAACTGGAACAGGCTCCGCACAATGACTTGTCTATGTGCTGTGTTTACATTCGGAAAAAATCACCCTTATTTAAGACCTGTCAAAGATTTCTCCATTATATCAGTAAAACCAAATAACCCCATGCGGGCATCGCTATATTTGGTTGCACGGCTTCTGCTTTTATTCTTCCTGCCTATCTTTGTAGTCGAGTCAAAAGAAGATAAGGTTGCTCCCTGGAATTCAGTAATTCCCAATTCTGTAAATGATTTGGAAGCCATCCAGTCCCGCATCCAAAACAGTTTCCATAGAGTAAAAAAATCTGTGGTTTCGGTGGTAGCCGAAGATGGAGCCGGAAGTGGAGTTGTGGTTTCACCTGAAGGATTAATTTTAACTGCAGCCCATGTGATCGGTGAAAGCGGTCGCGAAATGAAAGTCATCTTCGAGGATGGTTCCCAAGCTCTTGCAGTTAGTCTCGGCGGATCAGAACTCTCAGATGCAGGCATGCTCAAAGTAATCGATGCTGCACCTGAGTTCTTCGCCCCAATTGCTCAATCGTCTGCATCCGCAGTTGGGGACTGGTGTTTTGCATTGGGGCACCCAAATGGCTTTGATCAAGATCGGGGGCTCGTTTTACGAGTGGGTCGAGTGATCCGTAAAAAAGAAGAAACCATGCAAACAGATTGCCGTCTTCTTGGAGGAGACTCCGGAGGGCCTTTATTTTCAATAGATGGTGAAGTTATCGGCATCCATAGTAGAATTTCTCAAGACCCAGAGGCTAATTTTCATACCACCATTGAGTCTTTTCATTCAAACTGGGAGTATTTTGTAAATGAAGACCTGCATACATTTCAAGCTATGCAAAGCGGTGGCTTCCTTGGAGTCTACTGCGAAGAATCGACAGATGGGTTATTGGTTCTGGAGGTAGTTCCCGATACCCCTGCGGAAAAAGCAGGTCTTCAAAGTGGTGATCTTTTAACTCACCTCGATGGAAACCTTTTGGATACCCGGGAAAAACTTACCATCTTAGTAAGCAGTCAAAGTCCCGGCTCGAAAATAGTACTCGATTATTCTCGGGAAAGTAGAGATATCTCGGTTCGCCTTGAGCTGGGCGAGAGGAATTCACCGGAATGAAATTTCTATTATCCTGTTGCTATCTCTTGTCTGGTTTCTCCTGTTTTCTTCTGGGCGAACTCAATGAAAAACATGAGTCCCTTTCTTCTGAGCTGAGGCTGAATGGGGGCTCGATTACAAAAGTACTAGGAAAAAATAAAGATGAGATTCTGCAATCAAGCGTTGGGCTTTTTCGGAATGATAAGCTCATTGCCCAAGGAATTGTGGTTGATTCCAGTGGATATATTTTATCCAAAGCCAGTTCGAGCGTAGGTGCCAGAATCATAAGAACATCCAAAGATCAATCATTTCCCATTCGAATCAGGAAAAGGGACGAAAGGACTGACCTTGCCCTTTGGCAGGTTTTGGGTCCCCCTAAAAATTGGGAAACGGTTCAGTGGGTCGACCTCAACCAAACCACTGCATTGGGCACTTGGTCCGTATCTCCAGCAAGCGTACTAAACGAAGTCAAACTGGGGGTAATCTCTGCCAACCCTCGAATCATCTTGCGGGAAGGTGGTGTCATGGGAGTTCTGCTGGAGGATCTCAACATGTCCACTTCAGGCATACCCATCACTGAAGTTCTTCCTCATTCTTCAGGAGATCGTGCAGGGTTAAAAATTGGAGACAGAATTTTAAAAGTCGATGGGCGTGCGATGAAGTCGACTGATCAAATCAATCAACTTATGAAAAATAAGGATCCAGGAGATTTACTGACTTTACGGGTAAATCGAAAAGGCAAGGAGGTGGACATTCGCATTACTCTTGGCCACCGCTCTGTAGGCTTTGATTTATTCAATCGGAACTTATTGATGAGTGGTCCAGTTTCCAAAAGAAGAGATCATTTTCCCTATGTTATCCAAAATGATTTACCTCTGGAGAAGGAAATGATGGGGGGAGGCCTATTTAGTCTGCAAGGTGAATGTCTCGGGATCAATATTGCCCGAGTGGATCGGGTAACGAATTATACCCTGCCCTATCCTATCATTCTTCCGGTTTTGAATACTTGGCTTAAGGAGCTTCGCTAGGCTCTATCGCAGCGGAAGTCCAAGAACATAGCGGAACCCGACTTCTGAGCCTCGGTAAGAGGCTTCGTATTTCCACCTATGAGCAGACCTGGATTGATGGGCCGGCCGGATAAAACTCCCACCCCGTACTACACGGCTGGTACCCCGGATTGGACCCATTGGGTCCATCCTTATACGATTCGTATCTGGATAGGCTCCGTAAAAATCATAACACCACTCCATTACACTCCCATGCATGTCATAAACACCCCATGCATTTGCCGGATAAGGTTGAGCGTTCCCCCTTACGGGTAAAAGAGCTTTTCGCCAAATTGGAATAAATGATGAGCCCGTACTAAATTCAGAGCGAGGCCTGTGATCAATCACATATCCTCTCATAGAACCATCGATATTTGCATTCTCGCCTGATAAAAAGTTTCCTTCACCAATCCCACACACTCCAGTAGTACCCGCACGACAGGCGTATTCCCATTCAGCTTCAGTCGGCAAACGATAAACAAATGGGCTTGGTAATCTTTTTTCCAACCTTGCCCTTTGGGTTTTTTCCCAACAAAAGGCAACGGCTTGAGAATAGGAAACATGGGTTAAAGGAAGCAGTTGATCAAGCCGCCCAACTGCTTTGGTTTTTTGGGACTCAAGAAATTGGTGCAAAGCATCCATATCCTGAAACTTTGCTATATTTACTTTATAACTTCTAGGACTTTTTGCAGTTGTCCAAAAGCCTTGTGTGGGAACTGCCTCGATTAATTCTATCTCGATACCATCATCGTATACATTTGGGTTTATGGAGAAGTGCCCATCCACATACCCAGATGAGCCACAAAGAGCTTCAATCATTTTACCCTTCAAGGGATAAATTAACGGGCCCACTTGTAAACTTTCTGGTAAGTACTCATTCCACTCAGCACGAGTCACTTCAAATTTTTTTATCCAGAAAGGTTGGCTGATCTGAACTTTGTTTCTTGTCTCATCTGCCCCTCGACCTTCTTCATCCTCTGGGCTTCCCATCATAAACTCCCCGGATTGAATAAGGGTAAGATTTTCTGCAGATGCAATTTTACTTAAAATATCACCATCTATCCGGTCGTCCCCTTTCATCTGAAAAAAAGTTACCCCTTGAAAATCATGGCCTGATTGAGAATCCATGGACTCACTGCAGCCAAGGGCAAGGAATAGAGTAAGCAAACTAAAGTTTTTGATTGGAAAAAGAATTCTCAAATCGAAGGAAACTACTCCATATTTTGCTGTTGCATGGGTAATTTGATATAAAAGGTGGTCCCAATCCCTTCTTTGCTATCAAACCAAATCTGACCGTTATGGGACTTAACAATTACATTGTGAGCGATCGCAAGACCCTGTCCCGTTCCAACCCCAACTTCTTTGGTCGTAAAGAAGGGCTCAAAAATGCGGGCCTGTACTTTTGGGGGAATGCCTCCGCCATTGTCTGCGATAGCGATGATCACACATCCTGCATCCGGGTAATGACGGGTTGAAACGACGATGTTTCCTTTTTGCCCATCTGTAATGCGGTCTCGAATCGCATGGGCTCCGTTAACAATTAGGTTTAGGACCACTTGGTTAATTTCTCCGACATTACATGGAACCAGTGGCAGGTCTTCCTGCAACCGAAGGTCCATTTCTGCATGGTATTTCCACTCATTGGTAGCCACCACCACAGTGGATCGGATTGCTTGGTTTAAATCATTATTTCTTTTGGCAGACTCAGCATCTCGGTAAGCAAAATTTTTCATCGATTTCACAATGGTTGTGATTCTCGAGATTCCCTCAGCAGCCTGCTCCACTGCTTCTGGTGCATTTTCCTTGAAAAACTCTATGTCCGCTTCATCAGGAGCGTCAGGTGCCTGATTCAATTTTTTAATAAAACCGTCTGTGGCATCTTTAAGAAATAAAATATTATCATTCGCAAATTGGGAGGGTGAATTAATCTCATGCGCAATCCCTGAAGCCAACTGCCCCACTGCTTCCATTTTCTGGGCATGCACAAGTTGTGTCTCCAATTCCTTCCTTTGCTGCATTTCCAATTGTAATTTTTCGTTACTTTTTTGAAGCGCAGTGGTCCTTTGTTTTACCCTAGACTCCAGACTATTAATGAGTCCACGCAATCGCTTCGTGACTGATCTAACCTCATAAGGACCTGTCTCCCTAAGGGTAAAAGGTTTATTATGATCAATCGAGTTTTTCGCTGCTGCCTCCAGTTTGCGAATTGGACTTGCAAAACTTTTATAAGTCACCACCGCAAGGGTTCCCACCAAGGTAAGGTACATCCCACTGGCAAGGAAGAATAATATGGTATTAACCGATTCTTCGTTCCGAAGGTCGGTTAACTTCCGGTCAAGAGATTGCTCGGACTCCCACTTTCTTGTTTCTGCTTCAGATTCTAGGATATTGAGTAGTTGTGACAGGGTTTCCCTGCTATCCTGAAATGCATTTCGACCCGCCTGCAATTCTCCTGTTCGATTTCTGTTATTTAAAAGAGATGCTTTTTCCATTCTTGAGATTGCATCTTCCAATTCCTTAATCCCCGCAGCCATTGGGCGTAAGTTCTGTTCAGGATAATTTTGGGAATATTTATCTGAGATTAAGTTTAAGCCCTCCTTACTTTGCACTAAGCGATCCCGAACCACTCCATAAATTCCCGAGAAATTCTGCGGATATATTTCAAAGGCTTCAAAGCTGCTCCGCGTTGCAGATAAAAAAGACTGGATGTCCAAATATTCGCTCGAAGAAGATCCCGAATTTCTGCTTTCTATTTCAAGTTCGCGATTGGACTGGTTCATTCCCGAAAGCATCCACCACCCAAACAAACCCACCACCAGGGCACCGCCTAAACTACCCGAAGATAATAATCCGATGTAAGACCTGACTTTCATAATCGAAGACTCATTCGATTATGATTTTGAATCTTAAGCAATAGGATTCCTAACCTTGATTTTCTCGGGAAAGGGAAAATCATGATAGCAGGAAATGTAGTTCTTGATGATTTTTAGGAGGGCACGGTCGACATCTGCCCCAGCCGAAGCAATCAGCATAGACTCCTCCAGCATCAGGTCTTCCTCTAACCTCATCCCTTCCGCAAGATCTAGGGTGCTTATTTCATTTGTGGAAAAATTTTCTGAGTCCGCATTCAAGGAGTCGGATAACGCGGCCACCATAGTTTGGTCATAGCTATCTGCTCTTGAACGGAAGGTTTCAAGGATCCTAATATCAGCATGCCCTTGCTCCTTATAAAAGTCGTAATCCAAACAAAGTCTTAGAATGGATGCGATTGTACGGATTCCGCTTCCATCCTCCACTTCAAATTTAGGTTGTATATCGATCTTTTGAAGAATCGATTTAATATCCTCTAACCCGGGGATTAAATCTAAAACCTTTTGAGTCTCATTGGGTAATTCAAGAACAAGTTTCTTGAGCTCTTGGTTGAGTTCTTTTTTATGGTAAACGATATCAACAAATTGCTGAGGAATAGATAGATAAGCGAGTTGTGAAAAAACGGCGGCTATGCCAACCCGCCAGGAATCTTTTAATTCAATAAGTTTAGCCAACTCATTTGCCAGTCTCCTCACTCTCTGAGCTCGCCCAAAAAAAAGAGGCTGGGAAATGGAGAGGGATTGAGCCAGTGCATCTACCGCACCTCTTAGAGTTTGATCCAAAAGCAAACGTTTACTCACAACCAGGTTGTGTTGCTCAACAGCATCTTTGAGGGTTTTATTTAAGATTTGAGGTGGGCAAGGTTTGGAGAGCATTCGAAAAACACTCCCGTCATTCACCGCAGACATTGCTGATTCAAAATCAGTATGACCTGTTAGCAGAACGGTGACTACTTCTGGATCAATTTTTTTTATCTCCTGTAGCATCTCTGATCCACTCATGTTGGGCATCCGCATGTCGGATAGGACCACCGCAAAGCCTCCTTCCCGTTTAAAAAGCTCCAGACCCTCCTTCCCATCGGAAGCAAAGTGGAGATCAAATTGATTGCGCAAATTTAATTTGAATCCACGAAGAATCGCTTCCTCATCATCCACGCAAAGAATTTTTCTATTCACGACCCAAGAAGAGGGTTAATCAACCATCTAGTCTATTTTTTTCGAAACTGAGAAATTTTATTCAGCACCTGTTGTTCATTTTTCCAACTTTCCGGTTTTGGAAAATCTTGATTTTTCAGAAGGTCATTTAAGGTAACTTCACGACTAGGCACTCCTCCTGCAGGTACATCTACTTTCGCAATCCAGGCAATAGCATTGAGCACCAACCTCCGTGCATCCAATGACGCCCAATTCTCGTGAAAGTGTGCCCCCGTGAAACCAAAGCCTCTGCCATAGTTGTAATCAGCACCCCGTTGATAGGCCCAAGCCACATGCTGTGCTTCTTTTCGCTTGAGCACAGCTTCAGCAACATTCGGGTTTCCATGATGCGGATGGCTTTCGACTCCAGGCTTCAGTCGCTTCATGGTATTTTCTGGTGGAAGTGCGGAAAGCACCGGGGTGATGGTCCCAATGGCGGAAGTCGCCTCACGAAATCTCATGTGATAATACCACTCATCTTGCATTTCAAAGGGCTCAACACCTTGGGAAATTGGATGTTGGGGTAAAAGTTTGAACTGTGCATTCCATACAGGATTTACCGACCAATAGGGCTCAAAATAGCCCCCGATCCACTTGAGGAAATGGTCCCCTGCAGGTCCTTTGGTTGTTTCGACTCCGTAGTGGATGCACGCAAGGCCGACTCCTCGCCGCATCACCGCATCAAATTCCTTTAGGTTTTGATTGAGTAGATGACGGACCCCTCCATCACAGGCAACAACCACAGCGTCTGCATCATCAAAAACGGAAGGATCTTTCGGATACCCACCGGTTACAACCACTGTTTTAATTCCTAAGTTAGCGGCTTCCAAATGATCTGCGAGTAACATACAACCCGCAGCATGCTCATGAGCAAAGAAGCCATGACTCTTAGGTCCGGCAACAAAGACCACTTTTTTCTCAGCTGCGTAAGCCCCAAGAATGAAGAGTTGAATAAAACTTAAGATTAAAATTTGGATAGATAGTTTCATAGGAACGCTTTTTAGTATTAAAAGG
>JAYPAW010000041.1:0-7394 GCA_038123915.1 Opitutales bacterium | reverse complement strand
TGGCTCTCGCCATGACGAAGGAGTACTAATTTATGCATAGGTATAAAGCGGTTAAAAAGCATATTATACTATAGAAACTAGCCCCATTCGTCACGAACTTTCCGTACCCCGAAAAGTTTAAGGAAATGAACCGGTAGGTCTTGTGGATTACAGATGGATGTGATTGATTGAATCCTATGTTTGGCCGGATGCTTTTACTTTTTGTTTTTTTACCGATGGTTGAGCTGTATCTTTTGATCATGCTCGGTTCCCGGATTGGGGCGATGCCCACCATCGGATTGATTGTATTTACCGGTGTGCTTGGAGCCACCCTCGCCCGCCAACAGGGCTTATCGGTCCTCTCTAAAATCCAGCGGGAAATGGCATCGGGCAGACCCCCCACTCAGGAACTGGTGGAAGGGGCTTTGATTGTGGTGGGAGGAATTGTTTTGCTGACCCCGGGAATTATCACCGATCTTTTTGGGTTTTCCCTGCTCGTACCCCCGATCCGCAAAGCACTCTGCAAGACCTTGACCCAGTCTTTCACCAAGCGGGTGGGCAAGGCCGCTGGGTTTGCTCACTTTTCCGGTGGTCCGTCCTCTTTTCGAAAAGATTCGGATGATGTGATCGATGTCTGATCTCCGCTCCACTGGTACACTCTGCTTTGTAGTCGTTTTTATTCTTTTGGGGTGCGGAGCTCCAGATGTGGGCATCTACTCCGGTAAAATTGGTTCGAAACAGGTAACGGTTGAGGTGAAGCCTGATGGGGAGATCGTTCTCAATGGCTACTGGCAGAGACCCTTAACCGGGTCCTATGAACGGGGAACCTTCCAGGGTAAGGATATGAAAGCCCTCGTCTTTGAGGGCCCTGAAGATAAAAAATTTAAACTGAGAATCCTCTACGAAGAGGAAGGAGAGGATTGGGTGGTCTATGCCGTACAATCCAGAACCTATGGCCCGGGTGCCCGCTATGTCAGCACCGAAGAGGACTCCGTATTTTCTCCCCCACCCAGGCTAAGCCCACAACCAGCAAGCTAATCGCCAGGCTTGGTATCCTCGATCATGCGTTCGAGGGCATCGCGAAATTCCGGACCCACCCCTTCCCTCTTTGCAATCTCCAGATAGAAGGGAACAAAATCGTTCATCTCCAGGGCTTTCACTGCAATATTGTGAAAAGGCTCATCCGCAGAGATAAAATAAGTGGCCTGCCCAAAGGACAGGGTGATTCCGGAATCGCTCCGAAATACGCCCAGTCGTTGGTGATCATCAGTCATCGCTTATCTTTGCTACTCGGTTCGCTCCGTCTACACAAGCACGGGATTGATCATTTCCATGGATACACCTAGGATAGCCCAAAAATATGATTTTCTTTCCCTACCGAGATGATAACCCGACCCGTTCCTTTCCGCTGGTCAACTGGGTGATCATCGTTGCCAACCTCTGGGTCTTTTTTGCCTGGCAACTTCCCTTAAGCCCCAGTGGACAGGAAGCCTACTTTGCCCACTTTGGGTTTATCCCGGCCGCTTTTTATGGTCAGTTTTCCCAGAACGATCTGGGGGCAATGGCGTGGGAGTGGGGATCGGTGGTGACCTCGATGTTCAGCCACGGTGGACTGATGCATCTCTTTGGAAATATGCTCTTTCTGTATCTCTACGGAGATAACCTCGAAGATGCCCTCGGGAAAGTGCGCTACTTTATCTTTTATATTTTATGCGGATTTTTTGCCGCATTTGCCCAGTCGCTGATCAACCCACTCTCACAAATTCCCATGGTTGGGGCATCGGGTGCCATTTCCGGAGTGATTGCAGGCTACCTCCTGCTCTACCCACGAGCCAATATCCGGGTATTTTACTGGTTCTTTTTATTTATCGGCACTCTCTACCTACCCGCTTATCTGGTTCTGGGGTTGTGGGTATTTGAACAGGTCATCGCCCTGCCCGAATCAATGAAGCAGGCAGGTGGGGTGGCAATTGCCGCTCATCTGGGGGGCTTTGCCGCCGGGATTCTTTTCACCCCATTCCTCCGCAAACCGGGTGTGCGCCTGTTCCAGGATGGGCGGACGCGCTCTTTTACTCGCCAATCCAGGGGATTCCGATAGGCTCAATCGCTTTCGATCGAGCCAATGGAAAAAGCATACCAACCAAAAGAGGTGGAGGACCGCCTCTATCATTCCTGGGAACAAGACGGTGCCTTTGAGGGGCACCCGGATGCGGAAAAACCCGCGTACTCCATCGTCATCCCCCCACCCAATGTGACTGGGGTGCTGACCATGGGACATGTGCTCAACAACACCATTCAGGATATTCTTGCCCGCCGGGCCCGTCAGCAGGGTCACTCCGTTCTTTGGCTCCCCGGAACCGACCACGCCGGCATTGCCACCCAGACCAAGGTGGAACAGCAACTGAGGAAGGAAGGAAAAAGTAAGTACGATCTCGGTCGGGAGGGCTTCCTCGAACATGCCAAAGAGTGGCGCGATAAGCATGGCGGAATCATCCTCAAGCAACTTCGTAAACTGGGCTGTTCCTGCGACTGGAAACGCACGGTCCACACCCTGGACCCCGATTACTCCAAAGCAGTGCTCGAAGCTTTTGTCCGCCTGTTTAACAACGGCTATGTCTACCGTGGAAAACGGATGGTCAATTGGTGCCCAGTCAGCCGCACGGCCCTTTCCGATGAGGAAGTGATCATGAAGCCGCAAAACGGCAAACTTTACAAAATCCGCTATGAACTGGTGGATTCTCCCGGCGAGTATCTCGAGGTATCCACCACCCGCCCGGAAACCATCATGGGCGATGTCGCCCTCGCCATCCATCCGCAGGATGAGCGCTGGCCCAGCCTGCAGGGCAGAAAAGTACGCCGACCCCTGCAAGCTGCTGAAATTCCTATCATTGCTGATGATGCGGTGGAAAAGGACTTTGGCACAGGGATGCTCAAAATTACCCCGGCTCATGACCCGCTCGATTTTGAGATCGGTCGGCGCCATGATCTCGAGATTATTGATGTTTTTCATGAGGACGGAACCCTCAATGAATTAGCCGGTCCAGACTTTGCGGGGATGGACCGTTTTGAAGCACGCAAAGCAACGGTGGAGAAACTGCGGGAGCAGGGTGACCTGATCGACGAGGAGGACCACGCCAACAATGTCGGCTTTTCCGAACGGGCAGATGTACCGATCGAACCGCGTCTTTCCGAACAGTGGTTTCTGCGCTACCCACGGGTGGAGGAAGCCAAGCGGGCGGTGGCAGAAGGATTCATCCGATACTTCCCTGACCGTTGGAGTAAAACCTACCTCCACTGGCTGGAAAACATCCAGGACTGGTGTATCAGCCGGCAGTTGTGGTGGGGTCACCGGATTCCCGTCTGGTACCGCAAGGGAGAGGATCGTAAGGACCCGAAAAACTGGCATGTATCCGTGGATGGCCCTGGGGATCCTGAAAACTGGGAACAGGATGAGGATGTGCTCGACACCTGGGCATCCTCCTGGCTCTGGCCCATCGCCACCATGGGATGGCCCGATGAATCGGCGATGAAGCAGCAGGGGTTGGATTATTTCTACCCCACTTCCGCCTTGGTCACCGGGCCAGATATTATCTTTTTCTGGGTCGCCCGCATGATTATGGCCGGGCTCGAATTTAAGGGAGAACCCCTCGACCCCAACTCGGTGCTTTCCGATGAGGAAATCCGTAAACGCATACCGTTCCGAGATGTCTATTTCACCGGAATTATCCGCGATGATAAGGGACGAAAAATGTCGAAGTCGCTGGGCAATTCTCCCGACCCGCTCGATTTAATTGAGAAGTACGGGGCGGATGGATTGCGCCACGGGATTATGAGCATTGCTCCCAAGGGCCAGGATATCCGTTTTTCCGAGGAACGAATCGAACAGGGCCGGAACTTCTGCAACAAATTATGGAATGTGTCCCGCTTCCGCCTGATGGCGGATGAATCCGGGGCCCAACCCTCGGTCGACGAAATTTTGCAAAGGATCGACCCGACTCATCTCAATCAGGATGATCATGCCATCCTCCTGCGCCTGGTGCAGACCCTCGATGAAGTGGATCGATTGTACGGGGAATACGAATTCAACTCCGCCCTGCAGTCCATCTATCGGTTTTTCTGGAATGATCTGTGCGACTGGTATGTGGAAAACTCCAAGAGTCGGATGCGTGGTGGGGAAGGAAAAGGAACCTGCCTCGCGGTGCAGGACATTTGCCTGCGCCAGGTTTTACTTCTGCTCCACCCGGTTGCCCCATTTATCACCGAAGAACTTTGGGATGTGCTCGGATTTGCCGGTGGAAAATCCATCCAGTGGGTAAATCCTGGGAACGGACAGGACTTGGCCAATCTTATAGAGGCACGGGGGATCGTACTGGAAGACCGTGCCCTGGAGGAGATGCTCGCCATCCGCGAACTCGTCACTTCGATGCGGGCCCTCAAAGCCGACCGTAACCTCGCCAACAACAACCGGGTGGAATTCTTCTATCTCGCAGAGGAGGAAAAGGCCGAAGTGTTAACCCGACACACATCCTCGGTTCTCAGTTCCGTGGGAGCTGCCGCCCTCAACCGGGTGGAAGAAGCACCTGCCGGTATGCCCGCCCTGGTCACCGCATATGGCTCGGTCTACATGGATCTGGCCAGCGGGATCGATGTGGATGCAGAGAAAGCCAGGCTGAGTAAGGAACTTGAATCGCTGAACAAAGTAATTGCTTCCATCGAAAACAAGTTGGGCAATGCTGCCTTTACCGAAAAGGCACCTCAGCAGGTGGTGGACGGTGCCCGCAAGCAACTGGCGGAAAACCAGAAAAAGAAACAGGAAACCGAGGACGCTCTCGGAGCCCTCGCTTAACCCCGGCGAACCGGTCCTTCAAACCGCCGGCGCTGCCGGACCGGTAGTTCTGGGAGCTCTGGTAATTCGCTTATCTGGGTCTGCCCACCCCCAAGTTTGCGGGCCATCGCTTGCAACTCCTCCCAGCGCTCCAGCCCAAGACTGGGGGCATGCACAATTAAATCGAGCAGGCTCTTCCACTCGATCTGTAACCTTTCCACATCCCCGCTGGCCAGATCTTCGCCCTCGGCTTCGTTCAAGTTTTGAACGAGAGATCGTTCCCGAATAAAATCAACCCCACCTTCCCCATACTCCAGCGGTAATCCGGTGCGTAAATATCCCGGACAATCCCGAAAACCAAAGGCCTGCCGACAAAGGGCTGCCAGGCGGGATTCAGATTTTGCCCAGGTGCGGAATCGATGGCCCGCCCGCAAATTGGCCAAATCGTAAATCATTTCCTCCACCGGGTAAGTAAGGTCTTCCAAACCCACGGCAATCGCCAGCCCCTCCCCCCGGGAAAACTGGCTAAAGATCCGCCCGCGGTCAGTGGGACGGGCCTCCTCATCAACCAACCCGAGGACATACCAGGCTTCGAGTGGACTGGCCGTGCTTAGATCGTCTCCATGCTGATGTGCATTTTCAAGAAAGGGAGAATCAAAAGAGCGGGCTGTTTTGCGTAACCGCGGATTAAGCAGGAAACGGCCCCGGGAATCTTTCCATCCCAGAGTCTGGGCATTTTCGTAACTCAAACGGGCACTGAGTACTTTTCCCCGGTCCACCAATTCCACCAGTTCCCCACCCTGGGAAAGAGCAGGGAAAAAAGGACGGAATTGATCTTCCAACCCAAGCCTCCTCCAGGTCTTGCGGGAATATTTTTTCTTCCCTTTTGGGCGTTCGGATTCCACCGCCTGGCGTAAAAGTTTGCGAAACGATTTGATCAAGAGGACTTTTTCTCCCATCGATTCCTCCACATAAACGGCGATGGGAATTTCCTTCCCATAGGTGGGGGATTTGCGGCTGCCAAACCGGCAGGGGTTGCCCACTTTTACTTTGCTCAAAGTGTCTGCCAGCGAAAGTGCGGGAACCCATTCGGAATCCAGCAGCACCATCGCCCGACCCAGCGGGGTTTTGGTCTGCCCTCCTCTTCTTTCCCACAAGCCTGAACTGTTCAGCATCTCAATCACCTCGTTGCGCGAGTTCATTGGTTCTGCAGCCGTACGAGTGTGGGAATTGGTTAAGTTCTTTAAGTTTCCGAGAGACTCACGAAAGCCTAACCGGACATGCTCTTCGGAAAATAAACGTTCCGCGAGATGACGGGCCGCTTCTATATGATCCTCCCCCTGCTCAATCGCCAACTGCATCACTTTGAGCAGAGCAGGCCAGTCGAGGGTGGAGGATCGGTGCAACCGCAGGGGACGGGCGTCGGACAAGCGGGCCTGCTTCGAAGCGGCCACCACATACCCACGGGTGTCCTTCCCTCTTCTGCCTGCCCGGCCAAACATTTGTAAAAGCTCATCGGGGCGGACCTGAAGCAACTGATCATCGATGCGGTACTCCCGGTCGGTCACCAGTACGGAGCGCATGGAAAAGTTCACTCCCGCACCCAACCCGGTGGTGGCGACCACCACCTGTAATTGCCCGGCCTTGGCCAAAGGTTCGACCACTCCTGCCCGCTTGAGGTAATCCAACCCACTGTGGTGGTAGGCCACCCGGCGGCGTAGCAAAGAGGAAAGCTCTTTCCCTGCCAATTGTTTTTGTTCCCGGGTAAGTTCGAGCATTTCTGGTTCGGGTAGTTCGTGAGCCAACTGACGGGCAAGATCTTCGGCCGCTTTGCGCCGGGGAGCAAAAATAAGCAGGGGCCCGAGACCGGAACGCAGAGCCCCATCGACCAACCTCGGCCAATGACCCCGGATTTTTTCCCCATGGGAGGAGTGCTTGAGCAGGGCCTCGCCCAAAATTTCTTCCAGGGGCACAGGCCGGCGGGTCTCCTCAATCACCGCAACCTGGCGACCATGGCTAACCAGCCATTCTGAAACCTCATGCGGGTTGGCCACACTGCCACTCATGAGGAGCAAAGAAGTGGCCGGTTTTGCCTGAGCAAGAGTAACTTCATAGCCGGGCCCGCGTTGGGAGTCTCCCAGCAACTGGTACTCATCCACCACAAACAGATCGGGTGGGAAACGGCTGGCCATAACCCCGCGCTGAGTCTCCAGGGTCGCAACCACCACGGGAGCATTGGGCTGGTAACGGATATCTCCGGTGACTAATCCGACTTCCCAGCCCCGTTCTTTCCATTCGCGGAATTTATCGTTGGCCAGAGCACGGGTGGGCACAGTGTAAACTGCATGCCCTTTGAAACCGCCCTCAATCCACTGCTCAAAGACAAAGGTTTTTCCTGCACCGGTGGGAGCGTGTAAAACCACATCCTTCCCCCCACGAAGTTCGTTTAAGGCCTGGCGTTGCCAGCTATCGGGCAAAAAAATTCGCCCGCCAAACTCATCGATATTCGTTTGCATTGTTTCCACTGACCGCTTCCATGGAAGGAAGTACCTTATCCGCTCCCATTCATGCAACTGAATACGAACCCGAA
>JAYPAW010000040.1:0-7573 GCA_038123915.1 Opitutales bacterium | reverse complement strand
TACTTTTGCATTGTGATGAGATCGGGTAGGGAAATTGTTTTTCTTTTTTTAACTTTGTGGGCCATTGGCTGGATGAGCGGGTGCAAGTATTTCGATCCAGATGCCAATTTTATCGATGACCATAAAGTATGGGAAAAAATTAAGAGGGAAGCTCCACAGCTCGGATTAGACCCCAGTTTTGTCTATGCAATCTGCCACGCAGAAAGTAGCTTAAATGCGAATGCACAATCTTCTATCGCCCGGGGTATGATGCAACTTACGGAAGCCGCTTGGTCGGATGTGACTAATCTTCATTATCGAACTGCGTATCAATGGGAGACCAATGTCGAAGTGGGGATGCTCTATCTCAAGAGGCTCAAAGGTATGCTTGAGAGTGTGGATATGTTTAACTACCCACGACTGGCGGCGAGTTACCGTTATGGATACAATGCCCTGAGACAGGAACAATACATGGTTAGCCGTATGAAGACTCCGATTAATCGGATTTACCGAAAACTTTTTGCCGGGCAGCTCTCTCCGGTTGAACCACCTGAGAACTAAGACTTTCAATTTCTTACATGGGTTCAAAAACGGAGGTCAAAGGAAGGAAGCAAGGAGATGCAAGGCTTGAGCCTCCAACCGGATATGAGCCAGATATCAGTTCCTTTCTCGCATGGGTTCAATTAGAGAGAGGGCTATCTAAAAACACGGTGGAGTCCTATGAGGCGGATCTGATTCAATGTTCCTGCTTCCTTCAGGAAAAAGGTGCGGCCAATTGGGAAGCTGTTACATTAGAGCATGTTTCCTCCTGGATCAGTTCCCTCACTATCGACGGCTATGCCGTAGCCAGCTTATCCAGGAAATTATCTGCACTTCGTATGCTTGTACGCTTTTTGATCGGGGAAGGCAGATTACAAAATGATTTCACCGAACTCATTACCAATCCAAAGAAAGGAAGATTTTTACCACATGCCCTCAGCATAGAGGAAATGGAAAAGTTTCTCACCGCACCCGATTTAAACACTCCCTTGGGCAAACGGGACCGTGCCCTTTTTGAATTGATGTACGGAAGCGGTCTGCGGGTATCAGAAGTATCCACTGTACTGGTAAACTCAGTTAACCTGGAGGAGGGGTTTGCCCGAATCTTCGGAAAGGGTGCGAAAGAAAGAATTGTACCGGTTGGAGGACAGGCCATTCTTGCCATTCGTAACTATTTACATGGCGGGCGCCCCGAACTGGTGAAGGATAAATCCGGTGGTGAATTATTTCTCAGCAAGCGGGGTACACCAATCTCCCGTAAAATGATCTGGGTACTGGTCAAAGAGTATGCCCGCCGGGCGGGGATCGAAAAAAACCTGACACCACATGGCCTAAGGCATTCCTTTGCCACTCATTTATTGATGGGCGGAGCAGATGTTCGTGCAGTCCAGGAAATGCTTGGGCATGCGGATGTGGGCACTACCCAAATCTACACCCATGTGGAAACCCAACGATTACAGGAGGAGCATAGCAACTATCATCCTCTGGCTCAAAACGAGGAATAATTCAGATTCAAACTTTCCCAATCGATAAATAAATGTTTGAAAGGAAATCTCTTTCATTTCTCCATTCAACCGGCCGTACTATGACTTACCCATATCTGCTCATCTATTTATTTTTAGGAATTTTATTTTTTGGGTGTGGAGACTCAAGTGAATCTAAGAACCAAGAGGAACCTACGGGTACTGCTGCACTCCAAGAGGATGTCTTTCAGCCAAGCTATGGAGAAAGAGATCCGATCGCTTTGGAAAATACAAATCCTGGCGGAACCTTTACCACTTGGGGTGGATCTTTCCCTAAATCACTTAATATGTTTCTCGACTACAATAGCTTCTCGGCCACGGTGATGGGGTTACTTTATGAACCCTTAATCTCTCTCCATAGCACAGATAACCGGCCCGTTGGCGTGCTTGCAGAAACTTGGGAGATCGGAGAAGATGGCATGACTTTTACCTTCAAGATCCGGGAGGATGCGGCCTGGAGTGATGGAAAGCCTATCACTTCCGCTGATATTCAGTTTTTTTACGATGTGATCCTCGACCCTGCAAACCTGACTTCTTTATTTCGGGTCAGTTTAAAACGTTTCGAACGCCCAGTTGCACTCGATGAAAAGACAGTGCAAATCAAAGCAAACACCAAGCACTGGAATAATTTTTATCAGGCGGGCAATATGGTCGCTTTTCCTTCCCACCTTTGGAGAGGGATGGATTTTAATAAAATCAACTTCGATTTCCCAGTGGTTTCCGGACCTTATGCCATTGGAGAGGTGAAGAAGGGGAGGTCGATCAGTCTGCAAAGAAGGCATGACTGGTGGGGGAGGTCCAATCGATATAATTCTGGAAAGTATAACTTTGGTAAAATTGTCTACCGCTCGATGACCGACCGGAATAAAGCTTTGGAAGCTTTTAAAAAAGGAATTTTCGATGCCTATCCCATTTACACCTCTTCAATATGGATGAAAAAGACTGAGTTTGAACAGGTGCAGAAAGGGTGGGTGGTCCGTCAGGCGGTGTACAACCAGGAACCCAAGGGCTACCAGGGACTGGCGATCAACCTGCGTAACCCAAAGTTTCAGGATATCCGGGTGCGCCAAGCACTTGGGTATTTGCTTAACCGGGAAGCAATGAATGAAAAGTTTATGTACAACCAGTACTTCCTGCTTAATTCCTTCTACCCGGATCTCTATCCAGGCAATACCAACCCCGAAAGAGAAGTCACTCCATTCAATCCAGAGAAGGCGAGGAAGCTCCTAAAGGATGCGGGATGGAAGGTAAATGATCTGGGGAAACTGGAAAAAGATGGAAAGCCATTTGAGATCACCTTCCTATCCGCGGCGGAAGATTTCCGTCATCTAAACCTGTACATAGAAGATTTAAAATCCGTGGGGATTGTTGCAAAGATTGAGAAAATCAACCGATCGAGCCTGACCAAAAGAATTGATAGTTTTGATTTTGAAATGTTTTGGACTGCGTGGGGTGCTTCCCGGTTACGCGATCCGGAGTCTGCCTGGCACAGTTCCACTGCCGATCAAAAAGCCTCCCAAAATTACACTGGGGTAAAGGATGAAGAAGTGGATCGCTTGATCGAATTGCAAAAGGCGGAATACGACATGGATAAGCGGATTGAGATCCTTAAGCAGATCGATAACCGGTTGGCAGAGATCATCCCTTACCTATTTTTATGGCAGGCGGATCATGGCAGGATTCTTTACTGGAATAAGTACCGGACTCCAGAATATGTCTTTGATAAGTTCGGGCAGGAGGATTCCATTATTACTTACTGGTCGGAAGATCCCGAAATGGTGCAAACTCTTGATCAGGCAAAAAAGGAAAATAAGTCTTTGGCGAAGAAACCGTTTAAGGTCGTATACCAGGAATGAGAGTTTATTTATTCCGGCGGTTACTTCTTCTGGTTCCCACACTTCTTGGAATAACCGCAGTCTGTTTTACCCTGATTCAGTTTGTTCCGGGTGGGCCGGTCGAGGAACTCATCGCACGGGTACGTGCACAATCCAGCATGGAGGGTGGGGGAGGTTCCACCACCCAGCAGCAAATTACCGAGGAAGAAATCGAAAATATCCGGGCTTACTACGGGTTTGATAAACCCGCCCTGACCCGTTACTTCGAATGGCTGGGTAAGGTGGTGCGTTTTGATTTGGGCACATCTTATTTTTATGAGGAACCGGTTTGGGATGTGATCAAATCAAAATTTCCCATATCCCTGTTTTTTGGGTTGGTTTCGTTTATCTTATCTTACTCGGTCTGTATACCCCTTGGGCTATACAAAGCGATGTGGAACCGGACGAGGTTTGATCTGGTTAGCTCAATTCTGATCTTTGCCGGGTACATTATCCCGGGCTATGCCCTCGGTATTTTACTGATTATTTTTTTTAGCGGGGGAAGCTACCTCGACTGGTTCCCCCTGGGAGGTATGGTGAGCGATGATTTTGAGTCGATGGGGTTCTGGGCGGGAACTTTTGATTTTCTTCACCATATGTGCCTGCCCCTCATCTGCTTTATGGCGAGCGAGTTTGCTTTTCTTACTATGCTGATGAAAAATTCCCTGCTCGAGGAGATTCGCAAGGAATATGTCCGCACGGCAATGTTTAAGGGGGCAGGTTTTCAAAAAGCGGTATGGAAGCATGCTTTGCGCAATGCACTCATTCCCTTGGCAACCCGGATGAGCGAGATTTTTACCCTGATGTTTACCTCTGCGCTTTTAATTGAGAAGGTATTCGATATCGATGGCATGGGGTTGTTGGTCTATAACTCCATCCTTAGCCGGGATTACAATGTGGTGCTTGGGGTTATCCTTATATCCAGCATCATGGCCTTACTTGGAAGGTTGTTTTCCGATATGCTCTACATCGCGATTGATCCACGGATCAAATTTAACTGAGAACCAGGATGGCAGTTTTTTCCAAACTTACCCAGGATCGGTTTCACCGGTTTCGCAGGATTAAGAGAGCTTGGTATTCATTCCTGATCTTATCCGCTCTTTTTATTTTATCCTTATTTTCCGAGCTGATTTGCAATGATAAGCCCTATGTCCTGTCGTACCAGGACAGGCTTTATTTTCCGATCTTCCAATTCTATCCCGAAAAAGAGTTTGGAGGGAAGTATCTAACCGAAGCCGATTATGTGTCCTTGCGGGAATCTTCAGATTTTAAGGATGGTAAAAACTGGATGATTCTTCCGCCCATCCCTCATAACCCTTTGCATTCCTATATCGATTTGCCGGGTACGCCCCCGCACCCACCCTCTGCTAAACACCTACTGGGTACGGACTCGTCTGCACGGGATGTTTTTGCACGCCTCCTTTATGGTTTCCGGATCTGTATGCTTTTTTCCCTGATTCTGGCGGCAATCTCTACACTCTTCGGCATTTTGATTGGGGGTGTGCAGGGATATTTTGGAGGAGTGGTCGATATGGTTATGCAAAGATTGATCGAGATTTGGTCCTCCCTCCCTTTTCTCTATGTGGTTATTTTAGTAGGTACGATTTATTCCCGTAGTTTCATGATCCTCATCCTTGTGCTATCTCTTTTTCAATGGATTGGGTTGTCCTACTATATGCGTGGAGAGTTTCTTAAAATTCGAAACCTAAATTATGTGAAAGTGGCCAAGACCATGGGGATGTCGAACGGTCACATCTTATTTCGTCAAATATTACCCAATGGGCTGACCCCAGTGATCACCCTGTTGCCCTTTCAAATTATCGGAGGAATCGGTGCCCTGACCGCTCTGGACTTTCTTGGTTTTGGATTGCAACCACCCACACCATCCTGGGGGGAATTACTCAGTCAGGGGCTCAATAACTTATTTGCCCCGTGGCTCGCCATCTCCACGGTGGTCTGCCTATTTACCACCCTTCTTCTTGCAACTTTCATTGGCGAGGGTGTACGCGAAGCCTTCGACCCACGGGCATCCACAAATTGAGGATGGAAGTAAGGAATCACAATCAAGGGGAGGCAAACTCCCTGCTCGAGGTAAGCGACCTATCCATCGGGATAAATCGACCCAATGGAGTGCTTCCACTTACAGACCGGGTATCCTTTCATTTGAACCAAGGAGAAGTGCTCGGATTAATTGGTGAGTCTGGATGCGGGAAAAGCATCACCTCCCTCGCGATCATGGGCATGCTTCCTGAGCCTGGGGGCACACTGTTATCAGGAAAGATTCAGTTTCTTGAGCAGGATATTTTCAGCCTCGATGAACCTGGGCTTAACCAGTTACGTGGCCAAAAAATATCGATGATTTTTCAGGAACCCTTTGCGGCGATGAACCCATTGATCCGCATAGGAGATCAAATGCGGGAGGTTTTTGATTACCATCCAGTCGATTTTGATAAGCATCAAAAAATCAAACATTTACTGGATGAAGTCGGGCTTACGGATCATCCTAGAATCTTGCAGTCTTATCCACATGAACTGTCCGGGGGTATGCTTCAACGTATCATGATTGCTATGTCTCTGCTTTTGGATCCCGATCTGCTCATTGCGGATGAGCCCACCACTGCATTGGATGTTACGGTGCAGGCTCAGATCATGAACCTGATTGTGCGTTTGAAGAGGGAAAGAAAAATGTCTGTCCTTTTAATTTCGCATAATATCAGCCTGATGGCTCAATACACCGATCGAATCGCAGTGATGTATGCCGGGCAGATCGTGGAAAGCAATCATACAGAATCCTTTTTAAAAGAGCCTAAACACCCATACTCCAAAGGCTTAATGCATGCGATTCCCACCTTGGATCAACAGCAGAGAAAAATTGTATCCATACCCGGTCAGGTTCCAGAACCCGGGAAATACCAGCAAGGGTGCCGATTTAAGTCCAGGTGCATACACGCTACGGATTTATGCCTGAGTGATCCGCCAGAAAAAAACGTAGACAAAGAAGGGAGCTACAGATGTCATTACTAAAGGATCCCTCTGTTCAAACTCCGGTAATCGAGGTCCGGAATCTGTGCACTTGGTTTCCAGTGAAGCAAGGATTGTGGGGAAAGACATCTCATTACATTAAAGCAGTTGATGGTGTCAGCCTCCGGGTAAATCCAGGAGAAATCGTTGCCTTGGTGGGAGAGTCTGGCTGTGGGAAAAGTACCCTGGGGAATTCGCTGGCTGGTTTGTTACCGATTCAGGGTGGTGAGCTTTTTTATCAGGGAAATACAGCCCTGAGAAAGAACCGTCTGCAACGATCCGTTTTTCAAAATAAGGTGCAGGTTATTTTTCAGGATCCCTATTCCTGTCTCAATCCCAAGCACACCGTATACGAAATTCTCTCCTTTCCCTTGCTCTATCACAAAATTTGTAAGCGGGCAGAGGTAAAGGATATGATTGCCCACCTGCTCCAACAGGTAGGGATGCCTCCCGATTATATGAATCGCTATCCCCACTCTTTTAGTGGAGGGCAGCGCCAGAGGATATCGATCGCCCGGGCAATTGGGATGAAACCAGATTTGATGATCTGCGATGAAATCGTTTCCTCGCTCGATGTATCGATTCAGGCACAGATGGTGGAACTTCTTCTCGAATTGAGAAAAGAGCTAGGCTTGGCCCTGCTGTTTATTGCTCATGACTTGTCCTTGGTAAAAACCTTATCGGACCGGCTCTATGTAATGTATCTCGGTAAAATTGTGGAGTCTGGGGGTACAGAAGATGTCTTATCTCACCCCCGCCACCCCTACACCCGGGCCCTGATCGAGGCCGTACCGACGCTTGATCGAAGCAAACCCCCGGCCCTCCTAGATGGTGAAGTTCCTTCCTTTACAAATATGCCCGTGGGTTGCAGTTTTCAAAACCGTTGCCTCCATCGTTCCGATCAATGCCAGCAAATGCCTGGCATTACCGAAAGCCCGGGGCGGGAGGTACGCTGTTTTTATCCTCTGGACAAATAAAAATGGTACACCTGGTCAACCGGTTGTCTTTTCAAGTCGGGTAAGTGGGTTATATTTTCTCACGTGCGCAACTAAGGGTTGTAACAATGCCCCTTTCGATGTCTTTAGAATAAGGCGTGAAGGTAACGGTATTTGTTTCCCCCAAAACCACAGTTTTGGA
>JAYPAW010000039.1:0-7620 GCA_038123915.1 Opitutales bacterium | reverse complement strand
TATCCCATCATTTTCGTCTTTCATGTATATTTTTCCTTTAATATTTGGAGTTAGAATTTATTTAAATTGATCCCTTTCGGGTAATGATAAATTGATCGATTCCGATAAGAAAACTTTTGGGTGTGTGATCATTGGAAGTAAAAGAAATTTTTAAATGATCAGCTTCTGTTTCGACTGTACCCAGAGAGATCCGCTGCACCGTGTACGAACCCGCGATATTATTTTCAATCCCGTTATTTTTTCTGTCCTCAAAAACTTTTTGTGCATCAAAAGTCTTGGTGCGCTTATTGGTGGAAATATACCCTCCCGCTTCAGTAAGAGAAATTTCAGGATAAGATATATCCGTCTCTTTCTGATCTAATCTAATACTAAAACTACCGTATTCGGGAGCAATTGTGACCAAGGCATCAATAATGTATCTGCCCGGTTCATTAACCGGTATGCTAAAGCTAATTACCTGCCCATCCCTTTTGGGTTGAATCAAGACCTGACCGGTACCTGTCCAGAGATTAAATTTTTCCTTGGGTGCAATTTCGCTGCGGGCTTGAATACTGACATTTAAATCTGAACTTACTGAGTAATCCAAATTCTCAGCTTCGTGCCAGGTTGATGCATTGCTCTTCGAGTTCATCCAAAAGTAAAGTCCGGCAATGGTTACAACCATAAGGGACCACCAAAGTTTTATGCTTTTCCATCCACCATATTGTCCCGATCCATCTTCGCCCACACTCAGGGCACTCTTAGTCCAGATTACTCCTTCGAGTTCTTCTTCAGGCTTGGGCTTAGTGAAAAAAGAAACGACAGCAAGAGTGATACAGGACATCACAAAAATTAAAAAGGTGTGATGAGTAAAGGTGTCGTATGGTTGAAGGATTGCCAGATTGGGAAAGAGCCAGAACTTGGTGAGCGGTAAAAAAAGCACATATCCCAAAAACAAGGTAATGGTTGCGGCCATGGGGGTTATTTTCTTCCATATGATTCCAAGAAGGAAGCAGGCGGCAATAGGGGGGGCGACATAGAAGAAAACAGTTTGTATGAGTACAAATATGGTAACTCCTGGAAAAGCGGAAATAATTAGGGCGATGGTGATGCCTGTGATAATGATAGCCAAAGCACTTACTCGACCGACCCTGTGTAATTCATCATCACTTGCGTTTGGGCGAATTAATTCCTTGTAAAGATCCAGGGTAAAGATGGTGGATGAGGAATTGGTGATTGCACTTAGGGTGGACATTACCGCACTTGCCAGACCGGCCAAGACCAGGCCAATCAGTCCGGTGGGTAGGAATTGTTGTACCATGTATGGCCATGCCTGGTCACCATCACTAATTCGGGACTGGAACAAATAAAAGGCAACGATCCCTGGAACCACTACAATAAATGGCAGTATTGCTTTGCTGAATCCAGCCATGATGACTCCCATCCTTGCATCCCATTCCGAGCGGGCTCCTAAGCATCTTTGCACCATAAATTGGTTGGCACAATTATACCACAGTCCTACAGCCACCAGTCCCGACAATACACCGCTCCATGGTATAGTTTCATGCTCTGATGAATAGAACATGATAAATTTCTCAGGCATGCTCTCCATCAAATTATCCAGTCCTCCAGCATAATGAAGACCAAAAACACTGACGACGATTCCCCCAATCATCAGCAGGCAAAATTGTAAAACATCTGCCCACACGGCTGCTAATAGTCCACCATAAATCGTGTAGGTGCCAGCGGCTATGGCTAGAATAAGAATGCCCATCCAAATATCAATCTGGGGGAAGAATACATTCATTGCCTTGGCACCCGCAAAGAGCACACCACCGAGCATGGCTATAACCAGTCCAATGATCATCACAATCGCGTAAGCATACCTGCATGTCTTATTGAACCGTTTTTCCAAAAATTCTGGCATGGTTGATACATTGCCCCGCATGTAAAAGGGCAGAAAGATCCAGATCAGGGCGGTAAAGGTGAATGCATTTCCCCATTCCCAATTCGCCACCGCCATACCATAGAGAAATCCAATTCCAATTGTACCAATGAAATGTTCGGTGGAAATATTGGAAGCAATGAAAGATGCACCGATCGCGTACCAGGGCAGTTTTTTGGACGCCAGAAAATAGTCTGAGGAAGATTTTGTCTTGCTGCGGGCAGATATGCTTACCGCAAAGACAACCACACCCAGAAAATAACTGAAGAAGATAACTGCGTCCCAGATACTCATACTTTTATGGATTTAATTTTTTTCCCACCGCTCCGGCTGGATGGATTTTAGCAAATTGTTCATTTTGGAAATCTGTCTCTTCAATCAGAGCTGCTTGCAGGGCATCGAAAATCCCCGAAAGTACCACGAAGCTTGTGGTTCCCTGGCTGTTGAATTTGTCAGCCTCTCGATCGACTCGCATTTTTAAAACCACCTGTGACCCCTTGGCTAGAGATGATTCCATATTTTCGGTAATGGCGATGATATGGACTTTCTTATCTTTACATATTTCCATAATGGGAAACAGTTCACTGGTCTGTCCCCCCCGGGAGGCAAGCACTATGACATCTCCTTCCTTTAGGAATCCACTGGCTCCATGAACTGCTTCAGCCGGAGAAATGAATCTCGCGGAAAGCTCGATGCAGCACATCAAATGGGCGAAGTGCATGCATGCAATGCCAGAATGGCCACACCCGCTTGCACCAATGCGTTCAGCACCGGCAAGCAGTTTTACTGCCTTTTCGAATGATTTTTGCTCAATTGAACTCAATGCATTCGCCAGAGCAGAGGATTCGATTTCGAACGAATCCCGGGCTGCTTCCCAGAGCGATTTTTTCATTGGGCTATTCTCCCAATACCTGAACCTGACAGACCCGTTTGCGAGCTCGTACCTGATCCCAATCGATGAAGTAAATATATCCGAACTCCCCAAGTTGAAGCTCGCCATCCACCAGTAAAATCGTTTCCGAACGACCGAAGAAGGTCGAACGAAGATGTGCCTCGGTGTTGAGGCTGGTCCACTCTCCCTCTTCCGTGCCCAAACTCATGGCAAAATCAATATGTTCCTTACCCGGATGCATGTACTGTCCCTCATGCCTGCAAGTGGGTATGAGTTTTTCCATGACATTGCACAGATCCTGTTGGAGGAATTCCAATCCGAAGTAGGTTTTATCGTGCGAGCACTCCTGCGTCATTACCGAGCAGGTAGTATGGTGCGAGTATACGACAATATTGCCGTGTTGTACGCCTGTGTTCTTGACGATCTCTTTTACCTGTTCGGTAACATCGTGAAAGGTCGGGTTTAATCCTTTTGATTGAAGGTCGATTTTTTCGGTGACGATTTTCATAGTTTGAATGTTAAATATTTTTCTAAAGGTTTATTCTCCGGATACCTGTATGATGACCTGACGGTTGCGCGAACGGGTGTGGTCAAAGTCCACAAAGTAGACATGTCCAAATTCTCCGAGTTCCAGGTTTCCCTCAAAAATGGGTATGGTTTCACTTCTGCCCATGATGGATGATCGTAAATGGGCATCGGTATTCAATGTTCCCGGTTTGTCCTCCCCGTGCTCGGCTGCAAATACGGTAAGTTCCGGACCAGGGTGCATATACTGACCTTCCTTTCTGCAGGTAGGAATGATGTTCTCAAAAACATCCGCAAGGTCCTGCTGCAAGTAAGTCAGACCAGTGTATGCCTTGTCAAAGGAGTCTTCGTCTATCATTACAGCACAGGTGGTGTGTCGTGAATAAACCAGGCACGATCCCAGTTGGATACCTGATTGCTGAACAATTTTCTTCACCTCATCGGTGATCGTGTGAAAGGTGGGCCGCTGCCCGGTGGATGTAAGGTCGAGAGTTTCTCGGACAATTTTCATGCTTAATGTTTTAATTGGTTTTGGATAGAAGATCTTTTTTGGCCCGGCTGACATTGTAGACCATTTCATCGAGCAGTTTCATTGGGTCTTTGGACTTAAGAATACCCGAGGCCGAACCAGCGGCATCATTTCCCGCCATGATGAAGTCGTAAATTTGCTCACCCGTGGTGATACCTGCTGCCTGTTCGACCAAAATGTTCGGGTTAATTTGCTTAACCACCTGCAAGGTTTCGATCACATAGGACATGTCACTTGCCTGATCTGTACCAATCAGTTCACTGGGTTCCGGGTTGATTATGTCCGGTTCGAACTGGGCAATCGCCTTGGTTTCAGCAATGGAGTCGGCACAGGCAAAAGTGATCAAACCGATTTCATTTGCCCGATCGATTGTTTCTTTGATCTGGGGGAGAGTCATGGGACGCTCACAATGGTTAAGTAATACTCCCTTTGCCCCGGCATCGAGTATGGCTTCGGGCAATACATCTGCCATTCCCCGACCGGGTCGTAAAGTATCCATGTAAGGGGCAAAGACAAGAATACGACTTGTATTCTCGGCAATTCTGCGAATCTCAGTGTAGGGGGCGATGAAGATGGCATCCACATCATGGCGGATGGCGGCCTCATCAACCGCTTTTGCATAGTCCAATACTGCGTCTCCAAAGATGTAATTCTTTACACTGGTTTCAAAGAATGGAGATTTTGGAAGGGTTTTTATAGGTTCGTTGGTTGTCATCTAAGGTTTTGAATATTTGTTTTGAAATTACTGGGATACCATTGCGGTTTCCTCATGAAAATGTCGCTGGATTTCTATGTATGCATCGCTGCAGGCGGGATCGGGTTGGGTAGTTGTGAATGGGTGTTTTAACTGATTGAAACCGTCCCGTTCATCTGAATAGATCCCACAACCCATTCCTCCAAGAATCACTGCTCCCATAGCTCCGGCATATTCTCCATCTTTAGGTATGCTTACTGGTCGGTTAAGCACATCTGCGATGATCGAAGTCCAGATTGCACTCTTTGTCGGTCCGCCCGTAAAAATCAATTTCCCAGAAGATCTTCCCGTAAGTAGATTGACTTGCTCCACGCGTTGGGCGATCTGGAAAACAATCCCTTCCATCAATGCACGGCATAACTGTTGAGGAGTACAGGATTGGGCGATCTTCAAGTTTTCCTCCTCGGTGTGATCGAGCAAATTGACAATGGTACCACCTGCTCCCGGTTCTGCTTCCATGGCCAGATTATTGAAGTGTTCGTACATTGCTTCGTTGCTTTTCGAGGGAAATACTTTGGCCAATAATTTATGCAATTTCTCACCCACTGCGGTAAGGGCAAAAATGGCACCCCAGCATCCATTGGTTGAAAGAAAAGGGTCGATAAGCATATTTTCTTTCAGGGCAATTTCTCTGTTTTCTACAGGTGTGAATACGACCCAGGAAGTACCGGCTGAAATAAGCAGATCTCCTTCTTCCCAGACTCCGGTTCCCCGTGCGGCGGAGGGGTGGTCGAAACTGCCGGTTACGGCTATGGTTGAAGGAGACAAACCAGTGAGTTTACAAATTTCGGGAGTGAGTGATCCACATGCCTTGCCAGATTCGCACAATTGTGGGAGTTGGCTTTCCTTAATTCCCAGAGTGCTCAAAAGCTCTAGGTTCCACTTTCTTTGCACCTGATCCTGCAAATAAAAGGTGGTTGCTTTGGAATGATCAATGATCCACCGGCCACAGAGTTTTTCAAAGATGAAGTCATGCAGCATCGCAAATCGTCCGGCTTTTTTCCAGAGTTCTGGCCTGTTCTTTTTTAACCATCCTAAATGGGCCAGAGGAAAGGTACCGAAGTAGGGCCATCCGTTTTTTTGATAGAGTTGTTTCCTGTCCAGGTCGGTCCATGGATCCTCGCCCTCAATCAGTGTTCTTGTGTCCAGCCAACTGATTGCACGAGCCAATGGTTTGTTTGCATGATCGAGCAAAATGGTATTTCCGGTGGCACCGCTTAAACAGATGGCTTTGATTTCTTTAGGGTCATCTATTTGGGCAACCAAGGATTTTACCAATCCGGTGAATTCTAAAAAGTACTGCTCGGGATCAATCTCTGCTTCACAGATAGATGGTTTAATTATGGTTGTTTCGGCACTTTCCTTAGCGATTATTTCTCCATCACTTTTACAGAGCACGGCCTTGATCGAACTTGTTCCCAAGTCCATCCCAATCAGATATTTTTTTGGCACTGCCACTGAGTTTTAACTTAGGCCCAACATGCGGTGAGCATTATTAAAAAAGAGATCTTCGATTTCTCCTTTGTTTAATCGGGTATTAATCGCCGCTTCCCTGATCGATTTGATTTCTTCGTAAATAAAGAAGGACAGGCGGTCCGCTTCTTCTCCCTCTATCTCTCGCATGCTTGGATCATCGGATACATCTCCATACAATCCTTTGGGTACAAGGTTTAGGTACTTTCCATTCTCGGTGATTCGTCGCATTCTCATCCGGGTGATTGGCAGATCACTGCCAAAAATCATACGTTGCGGTCCAACCGCATTGATTGCCCATTCAAATACCTTGGCATTGGTATTGGCCGAGAAGTCGAAAGTCAGTCGCTCAGTCTTTTTCAAAATCTCAAATGCATCGCCTACATCTTCTTCGCAATAAGCCCGGCCAACATGAGCAAGTATGAGTTTTAGGTTTGGATAGTTCTGTTCAATTTCAAGAATTTGGCCAAGGTTTACCGGGTCTTTTAATCTTCCGGATCTTGGAATGTGCAACATCACAGCAAGCCCAAGCCTGTCCAATACCTCCAGTTGTGAAGGTGGCAGGAAATCATAAATCCTTACTTCGTCCCGTGGTAGGTAGGAGGGAGCAAAGCTCAGGTATACCTTGATTCCGTTAAACTTTCGTTCAATCAGTCTGGCTTCCAGTTCTTCGGCAGACCAATGGGGTAGGGCAAGGAGCAATGCGGGTATATTGTGTTTTTCCGCACACTCCAAAACATATCGGTTTAGTTCCACAATTTTGTTTTCCGGTTCAATCCAGGGGAAGATACAAGGAGTTACTTTCTTTCCCGGAAATATCATCCGGTAAGTTTCCATAAGGTCCTCTATGGGGTTTTCATCCGCAACCAGGAGTGGCCAGGTAGCCAGCCTGCTATCTTGTTCCTTCTCTGAATGTACCGTTTCTTTTTCGTAGCAATGTGTATGAATATCGATGATGTTTTCAGGAAGGAAATCCTGCAGGTACTCCTGATAAAACTCTTTGTCAGTCTGCTTTATTTCAAAGTTCATATGATTGATATGGAGAAGTTCATCATTTTACCAAAGGCGATGAGGGTGCGTAAGCTATCACCATAGACCAGGACTTGGTGGTGGGTACCGCCGACTTCACTATATTTTTCAAGAAACCGATCGACTGGAATTTTGGGACGGATCCATCCACGGATGGCTTCCTCTAAGTTTTCCACATTTCTCCCTTCCAGTACTTCCATTTCGCTTAATATCAGGGTAAATTTCCCTTCCTCGGTCTGGGCAAGGTTGGCCAGTACTGCAATTCCTGGTCTGAAACTGCCGTATGCCATCATTGGCGAATCAACTTCAGAGAAGATATAATCCTTCGCCGTCATCAACAGTTTGCCATCTGAAATCGCAGGGTTCATTTCACCCATATGACTGAGGAATAGTGTGTTTCCTTTCCAGTCCGGACAAAAGATTTCCGTAAAACTACTCGCAGGAAAGATTTGCAATAAAGCTCCGCAAAAAGCCGCGGTCAATACATCTCCTTC
>JAYPAW010000038.1:0-7652 GCA_038123915.1 Opitutales bacterium | reverse complement strand
ACGGTTTCAATGTTTTCTGCATTGGATTTCCTCATTTTTGCCCGGACAATTGCGAGCATTTCCGGTGAAATATCCACTGCATACACTTTTCCCTGAGGAACGAGCGGGGCCATCCGAAAAGAGAAATATCCCGAACCAGCTCCCAGATCAACCACATGATCTGTCGGTTTTAGGGCAAGTTTTTCTATCAGTAAATCCGTCCTTTCCTGCTGCACCCGTTCGGGTCTTTCCAGCCATCCTGCTCCGAGATGTCCCATGACTTTGGAGATTTCCCTCCCCATGTAAAACTTTCCAATTCCATCCCTCGATGCTTCCCCCTCGGTGTAGACGGATTCGGAGGAACTCTCAGGTTTTTCAGCAAGCAGAGCAAAAGGGAACAATAGAACGCAGACGCAATAATATAAATAATTTGGGCAAGGTATATTCGAACGCATAGAACAATTTATTGGAGCACCCCTATACAAATGCAAATCAATATTGAACCCTGGGGTGTGGTTGGCTAGGGTGGGTTGCTATTTATGAAAGTCATTCGTGCTAAGAGTGCTGGGTTTTGCTGGGGGGTGGAACGGGCGATCCAGATTGCCCGCGAGGAAGCCCAGGGTGGTGAAAGGCGGGTCTACACCGATGGCCCATTGATCCATAACAAACAAATGATGGATGCACTGGGTAAGGAAGACATTCAGGAAGTGGGGGACTACCAAAGCAGCCAAGCCCTCGATCTTGAGGAGAGTGCAGAGAAGGAATCGGTGGTGGTGGTCCGTGCCCATGGGATCTCCCCTCAACGTCGGGAATACTTAAAAGGACTGGGCCTACCTTTTCGGGATGGTACCTGTCCGGATGTTGGGATCATTGCCGGTAAAGTGAAAAGCCATGCCGAGCGGGGGTATGATGTGGTGATTTTTGGAGACCCTAAGCACCCCGAAGTGATGGGTCTGCTGGGCTATGCAAATGGGCGTGGCCATGTGGTGCAAAATTCCGAGGATCTTGACAATCTTCCCAGTTTTTCAGGATCGGTTGCGATGGTTTCCCAGTCGACCATGTTTACCCATGAATTTAAGAAGCTGACTGCTCAACTATCGGAGTCCTATCCAGACCTGGTGGTCTTTGATACCATCTGCGGCGCGACCAAGGAAAGACAGTCTGACTTGGTTGAACTGGTAAAGGAAGGGGCCGAGGCAATCGTGGTGATCGGGGGGAAGCACTCCGCCAACACCCGCAAACTGGCCAAGCTCGCCGCTTCCCATGACCGTCCGACCTTTCATGTGGAAACGGCTCAGGATTTAGATTCAGCCCAGCTCAAACCGTTTTCCACAGTTGGGGTAACCGCTGGTGCATCCACCCCCGAATTTATCATTCGCTCGGTCTGCGAGCACCTTGAATCCCTTTGATCCTTTTCCGAATTTTATGAAAGATTTTGTACCCAATGTTTTAGCGGAGCGCTATGCCTCCTCCTCGATGACTCACCTGTGGTCTGCCTCGGGCAAGATCATCCTGGAGCGGGAATTCTGGATTGCAGTGATGCGTGCCCAAAAGGAACTTGGGGTGGAGATCGATGATGCATCCATTGAAGCCTCAGAAAAAGTGAAACACCAGGTGAACCTGGAAGCGATTCGCCAGCGCGAGGAGGTCACCAAGCATGATGTGAAAGCCCGGCTCGAGGAATTTGCTGACCTTTCCGGGCACCAGCATGCTCACAAGGGTATGACCAGCCGGGATTTAACCGAGAATGTGGAGCAACTGCAAATTCACCGCAGTTTAAGCATTATTCTGGAAAAAGCGATTGCCTCGGTTCTGGCCCTCGCGGAGCGGGCCGAAAAGTACAAAGACCTTTGCCTCACCGCCCGCTCTCATAATGTTCCTGCCCAGTTAACCACTCTGGGTAAACGACTGGCTAATTGGGGGGAGGAATTATCCAAGACGGTGGAGGATCTTACCCGTCTTTGTGCCATCTACCCGTATCGTGGATTAAAGGGTGCAGTGGGTACACGTCTGGATCAGGTTACTCTCCTGGGCGACGAGGAAAAAGCGGCTGAACTCGACCGAAAAGTGATGGACCATCTGGGGGCCACTGCCAACTGGGAAAATGTGGGGCAGGTTTACCCGCGCAGTCTCGATTTTGAGGTCATTTCTTTATTGGTCCGCCTGGCTGCAGCTCCGGCAAATTTTGCCACCACCCTGCGCATTATGGCCGGGCATGAACTGCTTGGGGAAGGCTTTGCCAAAGGGCAAACCGGTTCCTCCGCCATGCCTCATAAAATGAACAGCCGCAGCTGCGAGCGGATCAATGGGTTTCATTCCATCCTCAACGGCTATCTGGTGATGGTTTCCAATCTCGCCGGGGATCAATGGAATGAGGGGGATGTTTCCTGCTCGGTGGTTCGTCGGGTTGCCCTGCCGGATGCCTTTTTTGCGATCGATGGTTTATTTGATACTTTTCTGACTGTGCTCAATCAAATGGAAGTCTTTCCAGCGGTCATTGATGCGGAACGAGACAGGTATTTACCTTTTCTTCTGACCACCACAATTATGATGGAAGCGGTCAAGGCTGGAGCCGGGCGCGAAGATGCCCACTCGGCGATCAAGGAACATGCGGTGGCCACCGTCCGCGATCTCCGGGAAGGGAAAATTAAGGAAAATGATTTAGTGTCCCGCTTGGCCAATGATTCCCGGGTCGGGCTGGGAGAAAAAGAACTGCAAAACCTCCTCGAAGCAGGGGAGGGCAGAATTGGGGCTGCCAGACAACAAGTGGCCCATTTTGTAAAGCGGGCCAACAAGTGGGCGGAGAAATATCCCGAGGCAAAAAGCTATTCTCCGCCTTCCATTTTGTAAATCGTTCATCTTTGCCGAGTTTGCACCCCTGGTGCGATCGATTTTGCGATTGCCAACAGGGGGGTGCAGGGTGCATTTCTTTTAGCTTACTTTAATTTTATAAGTCATGGCTGAAGAACTAATTGGAAATTGCTTGGTCGCCCAATCGGGCGGGCCTACTGCCGTCATTAACGCCAGTGTAGCCGGGGTTATCTCGGAAGCGCTCAATCAGGAGTGCATCGAGGAAATCTACGGGGGTATGAATGGAGTGCTTGGCATTCTTAAAGAAGACCTGATTGATCTTGCCGAAGAGTCCCAGCAAAACATTCGTGGTCTGCGCTATACCCCAGCTTCTGCTCTGGGTACCTGCCGCTTTAAACTTAAGCGCGACCAGGAGTATGAGCGTATCCTCGAAGTTTTTGAAGCCCACAATATCCGCTACTTCTTTTACTGCGGAGGAAATGACTCCCAGGATACCGCCGATAAAATTTCCAAACTTGCCCAAAGCAAGGGCTATGCCCTGCGGGTAATTGGAGTGCCCAAGACCATTGATAACGACTTGGTTACCACCGACCACTGCCCAGGCTACGGCAGTGTGGTTAAATACCTTTGCTCTGTGGTGAAGGAATCTGCCCTCGACCACGAAGCGATGGGTCAGCACGATTTGGTTTCCATCATCGAAGTGATGGGTAGAAATGCCGGATGGATTGCGGCAGGGACCACCCTTGCAAAGAGCAAGGATAATCCCAACGATGCTCCCCACCTCATTTACCTTCCTGAACTTCCTTTCTCCCAGGACAAGTTTGTGGAGGATGTGCAGAATGTTCTGAAGAAAAACCGCTACTGCATGGTCGTAGTGGGTGAGGGACTGGTGGATAAGGACGGGAATTATGTGGCCAACTCCGCCTCCGGTCAGGATGCATTTGGGCATCAGCAACTGGGTGGAGTGGGTGATTACCTGGCCAATTACATCGAGCAAAACCTCGCCGTCAAAGCAAGGTCCTGTAAGTTGGGAATTGGGCAGCGTGCCGCCGCTCAATGTTCATCCCAAACCGACAACGATGAAGCGTTTATGGCCGGTCAGGCAGCGGTCAAAGCCGCGATGGCAGGTGAAACCGACAAGATGGTCATTTTGGTTCGTGGGGAAGGGGAAACCTATTCCTGTGAAACCGGTCTGGCTCCACTTTCTGAAATCGCTAACGGAGTGAAGGAAATTCCTTCCGACTGGATTTCTGAAGATGGGGTGAGCATGACTGCCAAATTTATCAAGTATGCCCAGCCCCTGATTATGGGAGAAGTGGAAGTGCCTTTTGAAAATGGGGTACCTGCCTATGTCCGCTTATCCAAAAGAAGAGTGCGCAAGGTTTTGGATCCTTTCACCTTTGAGTGATTGAGTCCGGCTTTGCCCATCGGGCAAATCTTTCCAAGAAAAGCCCTCCGTTCCACCGGGGGGCTTTTTTATTGGAGGGCAAAGCGTAGGGCCGAGATAATTTCCTCCACCGGTTCCAGCCCCACTGAAAGCCGGAGCAAGTTTTGCGGAATGCCCGCTTCCTGGAGTTTTTTCCGTCCCTCCTCGGTTTGCATCATCGGATAATGAGCGAGGTATACATAGGGACAACAATTGGAAAACTCAGTCCCAAAGCTTGGACTCTTCAACATTTGCAGCCGGTTGTAAAAGGTCTTGAAGTCGCCATTCAATTCAAAACTTATGTTACAGCCCGGACATCCAATCCCTGCCACTTTTTGATAGTTTTCTCCATACCCATCCTGGTAAGCCCA
This sequence comes from Opitutales bacterium, assembly GCA_038123915.1. Classification (GTDB taxonomy): domain Bacteria; phylum Verrucomicrobiota; class Verrucomicrobiia; order Opitutales; family Seribacteraceae; genus Chordibacter. Next base: position 3,065 of record JAYPAW010000038.1, on the reverse strand, counting down.
ATGAACTTTTCGAATGCCCGGGTGGCCTTGCAGAAAAGCAGCCACCTCCAGGGCCTGTTGATTGGCCCGCTCAATAAAATCATTGTAGAAGGGGATCTGCTCGGCCATGCGCTCAAGGTCCCGTTTATACGGTGCACAGATCCGTGCCCGGGTTGGTTCAAAAAGAGATTGGCCGAGGGCTGAGGACTGGGGGAAGGCAAGGCTGCCCATCATCACATCTCCTTCCCAGCCGGCATATTTGGTCAGGCTGTTGACCACCACATCGGCGAGGCTGGTAATTTTGGCATTCTTGGGCGAAGCCATGGTGGGGTCGATGATGAGGAGGGCACCGGCCTGATCACATAGGGAACGGGCGGTTTGCAAGTCACCACTTTGCAAAAGCGGATTGGTGGGGAATTCGGTGACAATCCCGGCAATCTGATCCCCGTACTCTTCGAAAAGAGAGACGAGCTGTTCAGTTTGCCCGACCTGATTGACTTCCAATACGCTCCCATGCTCGCCCCCATAAAGGTTCATCACCTCGATGGTATCGAGGTAGAGCCAGCCCCACCGGATCCAAACCGACTTATTTTTTTGCCTGGCCCATTCGGTGGCCGACCGAAAGAGAGCATGAAATGCATTCGCACCAGAGGAGGCGAGCAAGAGGTTGGATGGTTCCACCTCGGGTCCGTGGGCCTGGGAGATGGTTTCCTTGATCAGGGATTCAGCCCGGTCGGTTTCAGGCAATACCTCTAGGTCTTCGATCCGTCCGTGTTCCCAGAGGTACTCCTCTGCCTGCCTCGATGAAATCCCACAACCTGTGTGTTGAAAGTAAGCAGCCACCTTGGCATTTTCCTTTGCATCCCTGGGCAGGGTAAGAAGGGTCCAATGGTCCCCCTGTGTAAGATTCGGATTCACTAATCGGTAGCGGTGGATCACTTCCTCGCAATCCTGTTTGCGGGCAAATAAATATCCGCAATGATCTTCCGCCTGATCTGCCAAAAGATGGTCCACCATTTGCTGAATCATCCGGTGCCGTACAAACCGTGGGTAACCGGTGGGCATGGCCGCGAGGGTTTGCGGATTTTTTTCCTCGTACCCAATCACATCCTCCAGGGTCGGTAAACTCACACACACGGCATGGGTCCGGGCAGGTACAGGCTGCCCCAAAGAGAAGCGACCGACCCCCGATGTTTTCACGGAACGAGTTCGTTTTCTATGATTTGATCAAAAGTCTGCCGTTTGCGGATCTGGGCAAGCCGGCCATCCTCTCTGCGTAATACCTCGGCTGCTTCCGGGAAAGAGTTGTAGTTCTTGGCCGACATGGAGGAGCAATAAGCTCCAGCCCCCTCGATTACACAAAAATCTCCGATCTCTCCCCGGGGGAGTTCCCGGGGGAAGAGGGCTTCCGGATCTCCCGGAGCTGGTGTGAGTAAATCTCCAGATTCACAACAATGGCCCACCACAACCTGTTCCATGGATTCACGGAATTTTTGCTGGCCTGGTTCACAGACCAGGTGGATGGGGTGCTGGGCACCGTACAGGCTGGGACGGAGGATTTCGGTCATCCCGGAATCGAGCTTCAGGAAACGGTATCCGTCTTTTCCAGTGGAAGTGATATCCTGAATGCGGGTAACCAGGCTGCAGGCATGAGCGAGCAAAAAAGTGCCGGGCTCAATTTCCAGCTTCAATTCCCGTCCGGTTTCCTTGGCAAATTCAATAAATAAATCCTTCACTGGTGTACCCACTTCCTGCAGGTCGGTGGCCTGTTCATTGGGCATGCGTGCCACTTTATATCCACCTCCCAAATTGATGGTTTCCACCGATGGGAAGGAGCGGGCGAGGTCCAGGGTCATAGAGGCAACGGTTTTCCATACCTCCGGGTCGGACCCTGATCCAATGTGCGTATGGATGCGCTCAACGGTCAGGCCGTATTCCTGGCAAAGTTTGATCGCTTCCCCGAGGTCATCCTTCCAAATTCCAAAACTGCTGGCAGGTCCGCCCACATTGGTGCGGTTATTTCCACCAGAACCCTTGCCTGGGTTAAAGCGCAAGCCGACCCGGCGGCTTTTTCCCCATTTTCCAAATTTGTGTATCTGGTTGAGGGAGCAAAGATTCACCCGGATTCCATCCTGTGCCCAGTAAATAAAATCATCCGCCAATTCCTGTGTGCTCAGGGAAATGGATTCCGTTCCAAACCCGGCTTTGACTGCCCGTTCCACCTCAAAGACTGAACTGGCATCGATGCCCAAGCCTTCCTCATTAAAAATTCGCAGGATTGCAGCGGTGGGAGCGGCCTTCATCGCATACCTGGGAAAGATTCCAAAGGCATTGGGGAAATTGAGCACGGCCCGGGCATTTTCCCGCAGGGTTGCCTCATCGTAGACAAAGCTGGGCGTACCAAACTCCATCTGGATCTCTTCCAAATCTTCGTAGGTTAAAAATCTCATCGAATCACTCATTCCAATAGAAAGAAATAGCTCTTACTGGCTGGGGAAGCAAGCCTTCGGACAACCGAACCGGCAAACTCTTTTTATTTTCCCAGAACCCGAAAAGTGAGTTTTAGACCATTCGAATTCACTTCTTTTCTACTGATCTCCCGTTTAAAGAAATTTTCCCATTCTGGGAAGAACACATCCCCTTCGTATTCTGCATCAATTTGCGTAAGGTAGAGTTCCTCAGCCAGGGGCATCGCTTCCCGGTATATTCCTTCTCCTCCACAGATCCAGGTATCGGGTGCCAGGGAGGATGCCAGATCCAGACCATCCTGCAGGTTTCCAGCCCGGTGGGCATAGGGAAATTTCTTCGATGAATCCCGGCTGAGCACCACCACTTCCCGGTCCTGAGCATAGTCAGTGAAATCCTCGTAACACCTTCTTCCCATCAACAAAGCACCACCTTTCGTGGATTGGAGAAAGTATTCCCAGTCTTCCTGGATTTGCCAGGGCAGGGTTCCTCCAATTCCCATCACCCGGTTTCGGGCACAGGCGGCAATCATTCGGATCATATATTTGGGTAAATGTTTTTTGAGTTCGGGTTCGTATTCAGTTGCATGAATGGGAGCGGATAAGGTACTTCCTTCCATG